>DATCSV010000352.1:0-2120 GCA_036568285.1 Flavipsychrobacter sp.
GTACTTGGTATTCTGTCCTATCCAGGTAGTATCCGGTTTATCAAACGCCGGCTTGAATATCTGCAGGAACTGCTGCACGGCCTCTTTGCCTTCAGGCAGCGCTACATAATATGCCTTGCCCTTCTGCCAGCAAATGCTCATGCCCAGCATATCGGCCCTGTTGGCGTCTATATCTGTTGTTTCGGTATCAAAGGCTATTTCATGCTGCTGCAACATCTCATCGGCCAATTGCCTGGCAGCGGCTTCGTCCTGCACCAATATATATTCGTGCGGCGTAGTGGCGGCTGTAGCCAGGTCGAATGATGTGGCAGCAGCCACAGTCTCCTCAACTACCGTCACTTCAGCATACAATGTAGCAGCCTTGGCCTGCGGCAGGGGATTGCCAAACAGGTCGAGCGGGGCGTTGGCATCTACCACCGCTGTTTCGGTACTGGTTACTACATCTTCGCCCAGTATCCTTTTGCCCAGGGTTTTAAATTCCAGTTCTGCAAATACTTCTCTCAGTACCTCTTTGTTCGGCGGGTCTATCCTGAAATTCTCTTCATGAAAATTAACCGGCACATTGGTAATGATGGTGGCCAGCTTTTTAGACATGATGGCCAGGTCTTTATTATCTCTCACCTTTTCGCCAAGCTTGCCTTTGATATTATCTGCATTCGCCAATATGTTTTCCAGCGTATCGTACTCGGCCAATAATTTAGCAGCGGTCTTTTCACCTACGCCCGGTATACCCGGAATGTTGTCCACCGAATCGCCCATCAGGCCGAGCATATCTATTACCTGGTCTACACGTTTGATATTCCATTTTTCACACACTTCTTTTGGCCCCAGTATTTCTACTCCATTACCCTGGTAGCTGGGTTTATATATAAATATATTGTCGCGAACCAACTGGCCATAATCCTTATCCGGAGTGACCATATACACTTCATAGCCCATGTCTGCAGCTTCATATGCCAGCCCGCCTATTACATCGTCTGCTTCAAAACCATCGCTCTCCATTACAGGAATATTGAACCCTTCTATAATGCGCTTGATATCGGGCACGGCTATCACCAGGTCTTCGGGTGTTTCCTGTCGGTTGGCTTTGTAGTCAGCAAAGTCTGTATGCCGCTCTGTAGGTGCAGAAGTATCGAACACCACGGCCAGGTGCGTGGGATTTTCTTTGCGTATCAGGTCGTACAGCGTGTTCGTAAAACCGAATTGTGCATTGGTATTTTTGCCCTTGCTGGTAATACGCGGTGAGCGTATCAACGCATAGTAAGCCCGGAATATCAATGCATAAGCATCTAAGAGGAACAGTTTTTTATCAGCCATGCGGTAAATTTAAGACTTTGGCGGGGATGGTGAAAAAGCAGGCCGCTGTTAGTGGCTAATTAACAGGGGCTAAAATAGCGCTATCGCTACCTTTAGCCCCTGCATATTTACTTTACTTTTTATATCGGCTACGCCAGGTCGAACCTGTCTGCATTCATCACCTTATTCCACGCAGCTACGAAGTCGTGCAGAAATTTCTCCTGTGAGTCTGAACAGGCATATACTTCCGCCAGGGCACGAAGCTCTGAGTTGGAACCGAAAATTAAATCAGCACGGGTACCTGTCCATTTTACAGTACCTGTCTTGCGGTCGCGGCCTTCAAATACATCCTGTGCATCTGCTGTAGAGCGCCATGTAGTGCCCAGGTCCAGCAGGTTCACAAAGAAATCATTAGTTAGTACCCCGGGTCGGCTGGTGAACACACCATGTTTTGAACCATCGTAGTTGCAGCCTAACACACGCATACCACCCAACAGCACAGTCATTTCGGGCGCTGTAAGCGTAAGCAATTGCGCACGGTCTACCAGCATTTCTTCCGCTGTAGTATTGTGCCTTGGGTTGAAGTAATTGCGGAAACCGTCGGCAGCCGGCTCCAGCGGTTCAAATGATTCTACATCAGTTTGCTCCTGTGTTGCATCTACACGGCCGGGTGTGAACGGAACAGTAATATTATGTCCTGCGTTCTTAGCAGCCTGCTCTATACCTGTGCCACCTGCCAGTACTATCAGGTCTGCCAACGACACTTTTTTATTGCCCATGGCCGCGCCGTTGAATTCATTTTGTATGCCTTCGAGAGCAGCCAG
>DATCSV010000353.1:0-7587 GCA_036568285.1 Flavipsychrobacter sp.
CCCCGATGTCAGGCAGTACATCAGCGAGCGGCTGGCAGCCACCCAGCAGGAAGCCATTACCAAATATCACGAAGAAGAACAGCGCCTGGCAGAGCAGGAATACGCCACCATGCTGCTGAAACGCAGCCGGCTGCGCGCCATCATAGCGGGAGAAGTGAAGATAAAAAGACACTACCGGGTAAAAGACAGGTTGGAAATGGTGGAAACAGATATGCCGCCCTTTATGGTGATACGCGCTATAGAGGCCGATACTAAGCTGGCCAACGACTGGTACAGCCGCAAGGGCCGGCCCGGCGAGGAACCGGCTGCCGTAAACCCGAAAACCTGGAAACCGCAGGTGTCTGAACGTGACTATGTAGACCATGTGGAGATGCGCTACGGCCCCGACTTCTGGCCCGGCCTGCGCGCCCAAACGGTACGCGACAACCCGTACATGGCCCGCGAGTATGCAGAAAAGGGGTTGCGGGTGCTGGACTATATACCTACAGCCGAAGATTTTAACAGAATGGAAGAGGAGCAGGCGCGCAAATACGAGGAATGGCGCGAGCTGAAAAAATTTGCCGATGAGCAGTTGGAAGAGGCCGGCTACTATGCCGGCGAGGGTGCGCAGGAAGATGAAGAAACGGAAGACGGCGATACCATCGCCCCACCCCCGGCTGTACAGTCCTTTACCCGTGTGGCAGAAAAATTTCGCGCTGATACCCCCGCGGCGATACAAAACAGCCTGCCCCGCCGTGGCGGGGATACAACTTAGCGATAGCGATCTCAACGAGGCAAATAAAAAAGTCATTCACTAACGAGTTAAAACAGCCTGCTCCATCGTAATCGGGAATAAAATCCTTCGATACCCCCTGGAGCGATACAAAACGATACAGAATGACACCAAATGGCAGGCGGCAGCACGGACGATGGTTGACAAGTAACCCCAACCGACTGGTGGCATCCCGAAATGTAAACGGTTTGTTATCGCCATGTTGTGGCGATGTTATCGCATTAGTTTTTTTCTTCTATACGTTGTAACTGTTGATATTTTGCGACAGATATAAGGACTAAGAAAAAAGAACACACTATGTACAACGCAGACAAAAAACACATCTTATACAACCACGAAACAGTGCGCGATGCGCTGATAAAGCTGAACGACCTGAAGAAAAATACCATCCTGATAGTGGTAGACGAGCAGGAGCGCCTTATCGGTTCGCTCACCGACGGTGACCTGCGCCGTGGTTTTATCAAAGGGCTGACCTTTGACAATGCACTGATGGACTATCTGCAGCCCGATCCACTGTTTGTGTACCAGGACGAACTGCATAAAACTGATTTCAACAACATGAGGTTGCGCAACTTCATGGTAATACCTATCATAAACAGGGAAAGGAAAGTTGTCAAGATCCTGAACCTGTCTGAAATACAATCTGTAGTTCCCGCAGATGTGTTCATCATGGCAGGCGGACGTGGCCAGCGCCTGATGCCGCTTACAGCAGACACCCCTAAGCCTATGTTGTATGTAGGCGACAAGCCCATACTGGAGCACAATATTGACCGCCTGGTGAAATACGGTATCAAGAACATATACCTGAGTGTCAACTACCTGGCTGAGCAGATACAGGATTACTTCAAAGACGGCAGCGATAAAGGCGTGTCCATCAATTATGTACACGAAGACAAGCCACTGGGCACCCTGGGCTCGGTAAAGATGGTAGAAGAACTGGAGCAAGATTATGTAATGGTGATGAACTCCGACCTGCTGACCGATATCGACTTCAACGGCTTCTTCCAGGCATTCATCAGGTCGGGCGCAGACATGGCCGTAGCTACTACCATGTACAATGTAGAAGTGCCGTATGGTGTGATGGAAGTGGACAATGGGAACTTTGTCAACGCACTGAAAGAAAAACCATGTTATACCTACTACTCCAATGCAGGCATATACATTATCAAGAAAGAATTACTGTCGCTGGTGCCGCATAATGAATTTTACAATGTGACCGACCTGATGGATTCGATCATCAGCCAGGGCAAAAAGCTGGTATCCTTCCCCATCCTCGGTTATTGGCTGGATATTGGTAAGCACAACGACTTCGTACAGGCCCAGGAAGACATCAAAACGTTGGCCCTGTAAACAGGCTGAACCCCTTTACTTTAGCATTTATTATTCTTATTTTTGTTACAGGTTGAGTAAATTTATTACTCAACCTGTTGTCGTCGTATGTGGCCGACAAGGGCGAAGCCATGCCACATCAGGTACGGCCCTTTAACAAAATAGACATGCTGGAAACATTAATATCATCCAGAACGAGGATAAAGTTGTTGTTACGGTTGTTCCTCAACCCCGGCACCACGGCCTATTTGCGTGGACTGGCAGAGGAGTTTAACGAAAGTACCAATAGCGTGCGGGTAGAGCTGAACCGGTTTGAAGAGGCCAACATGCTCTTATCAGAAAGCAAGGGCAATAAGAAGTTCTATAAGGCGAATGACAGCCACCCGTTGTTCAGGGATATCCATAGCATCCTATTGAAGTACATAGGTGTAGATAAGATAATAGATGCCATAATAGAGCGTATGGGCAAGCTGGAAAAGTTATACCTGACGGGGGATTACGCGCTGGGCAAGGATTCCGGCATAATAGACCTGACATTTGTAGGCGAGATCGATAAAAAATACCTGCTGGATATGATAGGGAAAGCCGAGAAGATGATCAATAAGAAAGTCAGGTTTATCATATATGATGCCACCGAGTGGGAAGAAAAACATGCAGATAATGATCTGAATGCACAGCTGTTGCTGTGGGAGAATAAAGGATAAGAACTATGAAATGGTACGTATTATATACAAAACCCAGGAACGAGAAGAAAGTAACCAGCCTGCTCATAGAAAAAGGGATAACAGTCTACTGCCCGCTTAGGGAAGAAGTCCGCCAATGGAGCGACCGTAAGAAGAAAGTAGCAGAGCCGGTGTTCAAATCGTATGTCTTTGTGCAACTGGAGGACTACAAGAAAGAAAACGTAGAAGTGTTGCTCACCCCGGGGGCAGTCAGGTTCCTATGGTGGAACGGGCAACCCGGTATTGTGCGGAATAATGAAATACAAGCCATCAAAAGCTTTCTGAACGATTACAAGGACGCAGAAATAACTATAGAGCTAAAATCGGGCGAGCATATTAAGGTAAATGAAGGACCTCTGAAAGATGCCGAAGGTAAGATACTGATGATAAAAGGGAACAAGGCTGTTTTGCACCTTCACACCCTCGGGCTGAATATGACCGCCAAACTCCCCTTGCAGTCGCTGAGCAAAACAAAGGATTAAGTTTCTAAAACAATAGTTTTTATATAATAGTAAAGTCCAATTATACAAATCGCTTGTCTTTTTCATTACATTTGGGCAAAATATCCACAACAAATGAGAATTTTTCCATCAGCATTTAACACGCGAATTCTGATCACTTTAATGTTATTGGTAGTTACTGTTTTCTCAGCCTGTAACAGTGCCAAACAAGTGGCATATTTTCAGGATGTGGCAGATAGCGTAGCAGTAGAAAAGCGCGTGCGTAATGCCGCCTACCAGGAACCCGTGATACATAAAGGAGATATCCTGAATATAGAAGTAACCACAATAGACGCGACTATTGGAGGTATATCTACCATTCAACATGCCAAAGAAGATGAAAATGCCGGTGCAGCCACTCAGATCAAAGGCTATATGGTGGATAAGAACGGCATGGTAGAAATACCCATATTAGGGAAGCTGGAAGTAGAAGGACATACTACCATGGAAATAAAAGAAATGGTAAGAGCAAAGGCACTGAAGTACTACAAAGACCCATTGGTAAACGTACGGATCGCTAATTTTTATATCACCGTATTAGGAGAAGTAGAGCGCCCCGGCCTTTTTGTAGTAGGCAATGAAAAAATAAACATTATAGACGCCCTCGGCCTTGCAGGCGATATGACATTGGGTGGAAAACGCGGCAATGTAATAGTAATAAGGGAAGAAAATGGGGAATCGGTTTTTACCAGGGTCAGTCTCAACTCTTCCGATATTGTTCAATCAAAGTACTATTATTTACAATCAGGCGATAAAATTTATGTGGAGCCTCTTAAAACTTTTGCCAGATCGGGCACAAGTGATGAGCGTTCTACCAGGTATATCAGCTTGATGCTTGGCATCATTACAGTAGCGGTAACGACAATAACCCTGATAACAAGACTAAATTAACATAGGGTCCACCATCTATGCAGGATAGCCTTGAACCGATATTTAAAGACGAGCAGAAGGGCAGCGATAACAGTATAAAAACAGAAAAGCTGTTATCTACCATTCAGGCTTATTGGCCGGTTTTTGCCATTTGCATTGTAGTATCAATGTTGGTGTCCTATATCTATTTACGCTATGTTACTCCTAAGTACATGGCCCATGCAAGCGTATTGATAAAAGATGAAGCAGGGAATGGCGGCATGGGTGAAGGACAGCTATTACAAGGACTAGGCCTGCAAACCACTGCTCCCAATGTAGAAAATGAAGTAGAGATACTTAAAAGTCGCACCCTGATGAAAAAAGTGGTGGACGAACTTCAATTGAATATTCACTACTACGCACCGGGAAGGATAAAAACCAGTGAGTATTACTACAAGGATTTGCCTTTCAGATTCATCCCTCTATATGATAACAGCAATGTGCGTCAGAGGTATAAATACCAATTAGCACTAAATGGAGATAAGGGTTTCACCATATCTGATAACAAGCAATCATGGCAAGCAAACTGGGGGGATACAGTTAACCTGCCAATTGGCATGGTGGTAATAAACGACAGGAAAAACCTGGCAACCCCTTCATACAAACTTAAAGAATGCACCATAGAGATAAAAGCTAGCGAATACCAGGCCATAAAAATCCTTAGGCTACTGGATGTACACCCGGTTAATAAAGCATCTGTATTACAATTATCTGTTTCAGATATACTGCCGCAACGAGGCGAAGACATTCTTAACGAACTGATAGCAGCTTACTTAAAGGCAAATGTTGATGACAGGCATAAGAAACTGGATGCCACTGATGAATTTATAGATGAGCGATTGAAAGGAGTAACTTATGAATTGTCGGGTATTGAACGAAATATTGAACAGTTTAAAAGTACGCGTAAACTGACCGACCTTTCAGAGCAATCGAAACTGCTGCTGGACTATACAAGCGAATATGCCAAACAACTGACGGAAAAGGAAGTGAAGCTGCGCATAATAGAATCGCTGGAGCAATACCTGAACGATGACAGGAATAAAGACAGGATAGTGCCATCTTCGCTATTGGTAGAAGATGATGCAGCCCTGAATGCCATGAAAAGCTACAATGAGCTGCAACTGAAAAGGTCGGCCATGTTGTTGACCAATACCGAAAACAACCCTTTCGTAAAAAACCTGGACAGGCAGCTTGAAAATATACGTGAAGACATGATACGCTCACTGGCTATCATGAAACAGGGCATAAAAATATCTATACAAGAACTAGAAAATAAGGCTGGGTTCATAGATGCTCAAATAAAGCAGGTGCCTGAGGAGGAGCGTATTTACCTGGAATACTCCCGTCAGCAGAATATCAAGCAGGAGCTATACCTGTACTTGCTGAAAAAGCGCGAAGAAAACGCCATATCAAAATCAATTACGATAGCTAGCGCCCGTATAGTAGATCCGGCCAAAAGTGATTCCATCCCTTACTCTCCCCAACCAATGCGCATCTACCTGGTGGCATTCGTATTGGGTATAATCTTACCGGGATTATGGGTTTTCGTAAAAGAGCTGTTTAATATTAAAGTGAGCAGCAAAGAGGAAATAAGGAGTATTACAGCCATGGACATCATTGCCGAAATAGGGCATAGCGATAGTGGTGATGAAATAGTAGCGGGTAAAGAGAGCAAGACTGCAATTGCAGAGCAATTCCGGGCTTTGCGTACTAATATGCAGTTTCTGCTAACCGGAGAAAACGAAAAAGTAATTCTGCTGACATCGGGCATGAGCGGTGAAGGTAAATCTTTTGTTGCCCTCAATCTTGCCGTTACGCTTGCCCTGTCGGGCGAAAAAGTGGCATTGCTCGAACTGGACCTGCGCAAGCCTAAAATTTCAGAAGCTCTCGGCCTCAAAAGCGGTAAGGGTTTTACGCAATATATAATTGGCCGGGCAGTCATGTCTGAAATAATACAACCGTCAGGAGTTGTCGACTCATTAGATGTAGTACCTTCAGGAGCAGTACCACCCAACCCTTCCGAACTGTTATCATCCAAAGTGGTTAATGAGCTTTTTGATGCGCTGAAGAAAGAATATGATTATATTGTTGTTGATACTGCACCGGTAGGATTAGTTACCGACGCGCAACTGCTGAGCAAATATGCAGATACAGTATTGTATGTATCCAGGATCAACTATACATACAAAGAACAGTTGAGAAACGCTGACGAACTGATGCGTACCGGAAAAATGCAGAAGATGAACCTGGTGGTGAATGATATGAAAGCGAAAGGTGGAGTGTATGGATATGGCTACGGTAGTTACGGTGCTGACTACTTTGACGACAGTAGGGACAAAGGTGTAATAGGTAAATTGAAAAACAAACTCAACAGAAAAGCATAATACAGCTAATATACACTCTGAACAATGGCAGACAATAACATCAGGATAGCGGTAATAGGCCTTGGATATGTAGGCCTTCCACTAGCAGCAGAATTCGCTAAAAAATTTCCGACTATAGGTTTCGACATCAATCAAAAGCGTATTGCGGAACTACAGTCTGGCAAAGACAATACACTGGAAGTAGCAGATGAAGAGTTACAGGCAGTTATTGTTTCTTCCCCCCCTGCTGATAAGGGACTATACTGCAGTAATAGACTGGAAGACATTGCTGATTGCAATTATTATATAGTAACAGTACCCACACCTGTAGATAAATACAACCGCCCTGACCTGACACCACTGTACAAAGCCAGCGAAACAGTGGGAAAAGTTTTGTCTAAAGGAGACATAGTTGTTTATGAATCTACTGTTTACCCGGGTGTAACGGAAGATGAGTGTGTGCCTGTTCTGGAAAGAATTTCCGGGTTGAAATACAATACCGATTTCTATTGTGGTTATTCACCGGAACGTATCAATCCCGGTGATAAAAACCACACGGTAACAAAAATTAAAAAAGTCACTTCAGGTTCTACTGACGATGTGGCCGAAAAAGTGGACTCGCTTTACAGAACTATCATAACCGCGGGTACGCATAAAGCGTCGGGCATAAAAGTGGCTGAAGCGGCGAAGGTGATAGAAAATGCACAGAGGGATATCAACATAGCTTTCGTGAACGAACTGGCTAAGATATTCAACCGAATGGGCATTGATACTTCTGATGTATTGGCAGCGGCCGGTACGAAGTGGAACTTCCTGCCATTTAAACCCGGGTTAGTTGGTGGCCACTGTATAGGTGTTGACCCGTACTACCTGGCGCAAAAAGCACAGGAGGTAGGTTATCACCCTGAAATAATACTTGCAGGTCGCAGGCTGAATGACAGCATGGGCGGTTACATAGCCAACGAAGTAGTCAAGCAGATGATAAAGCGTGA
>DATCSV010000354.1:0-2759 GCA_036568285.1 Flavipsychrobacter sp.
TCTGCACCATTAAAATTAACACCTAAAACAGGTACGGCAGCATTCTCAAATTCAAAAAGAGCTTGTGTAGTCTCACCAACAGCGACACTAAATTTCATAGTTTCTTGACCGGTACTCCGAGAGTACGCTGTCACAGTCACCGGAAAGTCACTTAAATTTTGATAGTAATATTTGTATGTACTTTTTAAAGAGTCTTCCTGTTTCTTCTTATCGCAAGAAAATATTGTCGCTAAAACACATAATACAAACGTGCTTAATAATACCTTCTTCATAGTTTTAAATTTTTACCAACTTCCAAATAATGCATTTAAATTATTTTCAGTCGGATTGTTATAATTGTCACGCAATCTATCTCTCCAGTCATTGAAAGTTAAAACACTACTGTTCATTGCATCTTCAATTTGTTCAATTGTATATCCGTCAACACCATCGTTAGGCACTACGGGTGTACTTAATACAACACGTTGGTTATGATTATCCATCAAATCAACAACGATTGAGGTATATTCTGGAAATTGTGCCATAGTCCTGTGTTGATATGCATCTACAAAATCTGGTCCATTTTGTAAGTCATCACCCCATGCACCATACCTTGAGCTTGTAAATACCCATTCGATACCCTCACCCCAACTCTCGCTAACCCTATCTTCGCATTGTCTATAAAAGTAAGGGTTTTGCGCCCAATGGCTGTAGTGCCCTACTTCATGTATCGTTGTTGCATATATACGATCTGAGTTGTTACCAGGTAAATAAATACGAATTATTCCAAAAATCCCAAACGTGCGTACTGCCACAACTATTGAACCAAGTGCGTTTTGGTTCGTTTTATTCATTGCTGCCACTTTTAATTTGGGACGACTCCATGTTTTCGGCGGCGGTGCATTCAATCCAAATTGCCCATGACCATAATAGTAATCTTTTATGCCAGTAAAGATTGTTGCCCAGTAATAGTGATGTCCGCCCCAAAGATCATTATCCCATGCTCCTTTACGATATGGTCCATCAATATAGGCTTGCCCAAATTCTCCATTGCGAATATCAAAATCATGTCGTTCAAATACTGCTGAATAATTTACAGGGCGCCTGAATTGATGTGAAATCCAAAAAAAGCCATTAGCATCAGTAAATGTCGTTTTTATGGTATACCATCTACGAACTCTAATTTTTAGACCTTCAAGGTTTTGTAGTTGGTTAAAACGTGTATCCCATAGTCGAATAGTACCGCTTGGATTCCATTTACTCGGTCTTGCTTGAGAACGACCAGGCTTCTCTTCACCCAGCTCAAGGTTGCCTGTAATTCGTAGAGCCTCTTCATCTAATAAATAGACAATATCTTCTTTCGCTGGGTCAAGCTCACCATTTAGAAGATTGTATGGGTCTTGGTCTGGTAGGTAAAGGTCGTCAAGAATCTCATACTGTATGCCAGTCGGTGGTGTATAGCTTGCTGGAACATACGTGTATTGCCATGTATATGTTTGTCCTGTAGGCAAAGTTTCATCGACATAATAATCACCACCTGCTTGTTCATCTATTACTGCTTCAAAAGGAACTCCGTAAAGCTCTAATTCTTCGTCAATTAGTATATTATACTCATCTTCATTTGCAGGTAAGAAACGAACATATTTGTGAGTAGCTCGAATATCAAAATCTTGTGCCTGTAGCGTTCCACTAGTAACTAAATTACCAAAAGCGGTACTCATTGTAGCTACAGTATAAGGATTAGTACGTAAACTGCTAATCAGAATTGGAGAGACAGCTTGTGGGATTTGTACCACACCATGTCCAATTTCTTCTTCGGTAAATGTTGTTGAGCTTACTGTCTTTGCATCAACATTTCTGTTCTCTTTTTCAATCGTTTTTTTACAAGAGGTTACTCCTACAAAAAACATCGTGACAAGGAGTAGTTTGTTCAGTTTTTTCATTTTAATAAAGTTGGTTAGGGCGCAATCTACGTAACCTCAGCCAACCAAAACAAAGTGAAAATACCCAATTTTGGTATTTAACGATAAAATAATAATCCCCCCAATGGTCCGAGCGTCCTGCTCAGACCTAAGATAATACAAGCGTCCCGCTTATTAAAGGCACTACCCGAACACCAGCACCGCTACAGCTATAAATAACAATATCCCGAACACGTAGTAGAAAATGCGTTGTTTCATACAAAAGAGTTTTTGGCTTGTTTTTTACCGGCAGCCCGCGCGGGCTGCGTTTGGTTTAAAGCTAATCAAAAATGCGCTGAATAGTTTGACTATTCAGCGCATTCCACTCACCTGCTTTCACAGCCTTATTTCCCCTCATAAGCCCTTTCCAGCTCCGCCAGGTCAAATTTCTTCATCGGCATAAAAGCCTCGGTTACCCTTTTCAGCTTTTCGGGGTCTTTGGTAGCCATCATCTCGTCCATACGCCCGGGCACTACCTGCCAGCTCAGGCCAAATTTATCTTTCAGCCAGCCGCACTGCTCCGCTTCCGGCACGGCGGAGAGCTTGTCCCAATAGTAGTCGATCTCCTGCTGGTCGCGGCAATTCACCATAAAGGAAATAGCCTCGTTAAACGCAAATTGATGGTCATAACCGCTGTCCATAGCCGCAAACCAATTATTTTCCAGCATAAAGTCAGCAAACATGATGGTGCCCTCTTTGTCCAGCGGCTGGCCGGGTCCATAGCGGTGCACCATGCCCAATTTCGAATCTTTGAACACCGACAGGTAAAAACTGATGGCCTCCTCGGCCCTGCCCAGGTTGTCGCCTATAAACATCAGA
>DATCSV010000355.1:0-12766 GCA_036568285.1 Flavipsychrobacter sp.
TATAGATGCTGCGGTGGAGCAGTTTGAATCTGCATTTCAGCAGCACCTGGTATGTAACCATATACTGGCCACGGCGGTGGTGCCGGGCATGAAGGCGGCGGGCTACGGGCGCATCATCAATATCATTTCCACTTCGGTAAAGATACCGCTGAAGGGGCTGGGCGTATCCAATACTATACGCGGGGCAGTGGCATCATGGGCCAAGACCCTGGCCAACGAACTGGGCAAATACGCGATAACAGTGAACAATGTGCTGCCCGGCGCTACAGGCACGGCCCGGCTGGAAAGCATTATCAATAATAAATCGGCAAAAGCGGGTGTAAGTAAAGAGTTGGTAGAACAGGAAATGCTGGAGGAGATACCTGCAGGCCGCTTTGCGCAGCCGGAGGAGATAGCTGCTATGGTAGCGTTTTTGGCATCGCCGGCGGCTGCTTACATAAATGGTACCAGCATACCGGTAGATGGTGGCCGAACAGGGTCGATTTAAAAAGGGATTAAAACAGTTGCAATACGCTGTGTGGTTTTTTTGTTACGGTAGATACAAAGTTTTGTTAATATAAATTGTTTTTTAGCCCTGACAAAAAAATGACAAAGACACATTGTCACATTTAAAATATCCCCTGAAACCCTTGCCTAGCTTGACAAACATTTTTTCACAAATGTGTATAAACTTTGACCAATGTTGTGTAGTTTTGCCCACACTTTGTCAAAAAGGAACGTTAATTTTCAAACTTATCTATACGTGTCAGAATCAATTAAGCCGATGTTCCGGAAAATTGCTCACAGCACTTTCGCTATAATCGTTGCAGTTTTTGCATTTGTTAGCACTGCGTATGCGCAGCCGGATGGTAAAGCGTTATTCCAGTCGAACTGTGCCAGTTGCCACCACCCGCTAAAGGAGTCAACGGGTCACGCCCTGCAAGGGGTGTCGGCGCGTGTGCCCAGCAAAGAGTGGTTGCACGATTGGGTGCATAACTCAGCGTCTGTAATCGCCTCGGGCGATGCTTATGCCAATAAGATATATAAGGACTGGCAGATGACGGCCATGACGCCGTTCCCCAACCTGAGCAACGAGGAAATTGACGCCATCATTGATTATGTAGAGGCTTACCAGCCCCCGGCAGCGGCTACACCCGCAGCCGGAGTAGCCGCCGAGGGCGCTGCTGAAGAAAATACCTGGTTGTACACAGCTATTACTATTATCCTGTTGGTATTCACCATCATCCTGTGGCGCATCAACCATGCACTGCGCAGGGTAGCCAACGAGAAAGAAGGCATTACCAATCAAAAAGACATTCCTGTTTATCGTAATAAAGTATTCATTGCCATAGCTGCCATACTTGTATTTATAGGTGCGGGCTACTGGGTGGTGAATGGCTCGGTAGAGATGGGCCGCCAGGAGAACTACATTCCTGAACAACCAATATTCTACTCACATAAAGTACACGCGGGTATCAACCAGATCAACTGTTTGTATTGCCACGCAGGTGCCGAGAAGAGCAAGCATGCGATGATACCATCTACCAACGTGTGTATGAACTGCCATAAGCAGATAAACGAATACACCGGCGACCCGCTGTATACTATGGAAGGCGAAGAGATTAACGGTACCGAGCAGATACAAAAACTGTACGACTACGCTGGCTGGAACCCTGAAAAGAAAGATTACAACCGCGATGCTGAGGGTAACATCCTGGCTAAGCCTATAGAGTGGGTGAAGATCCACAACCTGCCCGACCACGTTTACTTCAACCACTCTCAGCACGTAGCAGTAGGCAAGGTAGCCTGCCAGCGTTGCCACGGTGGTATCCAGGAAATGGATGAGGTGTACCAGTTCTCATCGCTGAGCATGGGCTGGTGTATCAACTGTCACCGCGAAACAGAAGTACAATTCGCAGATAATAACTATTACAGCATTTTTGAGAAATACCACGAAGAAATCAAATCAGGCAAGCGCAGCGGCGTAACTGTAGAAGACATCGGTGGTACTGAATGCCAGAAATGCCACTATTAATAGTAATTGTAGTTTGATTTTAACATAAAAATTATTCGGAAACTTTAATTATACCGAATCAAGCCATATGAGTCAAAAACAATATTGGAAGGGCCTGGAAGAACTGAAAGATACCGCAGCTAATAAAGAAGTGGTGGAAAATGAGTTCAAGGAAGATTTGCCGTTCGACCTGAGTGGTAAGCTTCTGGACGCCAATACGCCCCGCCGCGACTTTTTGAAGTTCTTAGGATTCAGTACAGCCGCTGCCACACTGGCCGCCAGTTGCGAAATGCCGGTGCGCAAGGCTATACCATACGCTATCAAGCCCGAGGAGATCATCCCCGGTGTGCCTAATTACTACGCATCTACCTTTGCAGATGGCGGTGATTACTGCGCAGTAGTGATAAAAACACGCGATGGCCGTCCTATTAAGATAGAAGGTAACGCTAAGTCGTCCATCACGCAGGGCGGTAGCTCGGCACGTGTGCAGGCTTCTGTACTTAGCCTGTATGATAATGCGCGCCTGCGCCAGCCTTATGCTGAAGGTAAAGAGGCCACCTTTGAGGCTATTGACCGTATGATAAAAAGCGGCCTTGCTGCAGCTACAGGCCAGGCATACCTGGTTACATCTACCATCATCAGCCCCACTACCAAAGACGTAATAGCCAAATTCTTAGCTAAATATCCCAATGCGAAGCATATAGTGCACGACCCGATCTCTTACTCGGGCATGCTGCTGGCTAACGAGGCAAGCTACGGTAAACGTACATTGCCATCTTACCACTTCGACAAAGCGCAAACTATTGTGAGCCTGGATGCAGATTTCCTGGGTACATGGTTGTCGCCTGTTGAATTTGCCAAGCAATACAGCAAGGGTCGTAAGATCAGCGCGAAGAATCCGAACCTGTCTAAGCACTACCATATAGAGCCTACGCACACTATTACCGGTGCCAAGGCCGATATGCGTGCTACCTGCCGTCCGTCGCAGATGGGCCGTGTAGCAGCAGCCCTGTACCAGGCGGTAGTGAGCGGCACCAAAGCCAGCCTGGGCAGCGATAAACTGAACGAAACCATCAATAAAGCAGCTGCTGACCTGAAAAAAGGTAACGGCATGGTGGTATGCGGCACTAACGACATGGATGTACAGTTGATAGTAAACGCTATCAACGCCAATATAGGTGCTAACGGCGCTACCATCAACTGGGCTGTGACCAGCAACTACAAGCAGGGTATAGACTCTGATATGGTATCGCTGACACAGGCTATGAACGCAGGCAGCGTAGGCGCCCTGCTGATACATGGTGTTAACCCTGTGTACGATTACTTCGACGGCGCTAAATTTGCCGAAGGACTGAAGAAAGTGGCTGTATCTGTTTCCTTTGCCGACCGCATGGACGAAACAGCACAGCATTGCAAATACGTGGTTCCTGACCATCACTACCTGGAAAGCTGGGGTGATGCAGAACCTAAGACCGGCTATTACAGCCTGCAACAGCCGGGTATCGCACCCCTGTTCAAAACAAGGGCCTTCCAGGACAGCCTGCTGACATGGGCTGACGCCGGTACTACCTATGGTGACTACTGGATGTCTTACTGGACTGCTAAACTGGGTGGACAATCGAACCTGGACAAAGCACTGCAGGATGGTGTGATAGAACCAGCCGGCGATACGCCAATGGGCGGAGTATCCTTCAGTGGCAATGCTGACGGTGCGCTGTCAGTAGCATTATCTGCCAAAGCACCTGAAGGCAAGGAACTGGTGATCTACCAGAAAATATCTATCGGACATGGTGGTGCATGGAGTAACAACCCATGGCTGCAGGAAATGCCCGACCCGATAACCAAAGCTACATGGGACAACTACCTCTGCGTTTCTCCTAAAACTGCCAAAGATTGGGATGAAGAGCTGACCAGCATTACCGAAGTGGTAAACGCCAAGCGTGTGGTGAAAGTGACCGCAGCTAACGGCCAAACTGTAGAACTGCCGATAGTGGTAGTACCCGGTATGCACAACGATGTAGTGGCGATGGCGGTGGGTTATGGCCGTGATGCCAAAGTAGGTATGGCTGCCCGCAGCGGTACTGATAAATTCGGTAAAGAAATAGGCGGTAAAAACGCTTATCCTTTCATAGGTTTCAATGGCAAAACTTTCAACTACAGCACGCCTGTAACACTGGAGAAAACTGCCAAAACATACGAAGTAGCTATAACACAAACACACCATAGCTACGAAGGCCGTCCCATCATACACGAGTACACGCTGGATGAGTTTAAGAAAGACCCGGCGCACTTGTTGAACAAACGTAAAACAGAATTAGAGCATTATACACACCTGCCCTGGGAGCATACAGACGGTGACCAGGGGTCAGGCATAGCCGCAGCGCATACAGGCGAAGGTGGCCATGGCACTGAAAATCATCACTCAGGCGATACTAACTGGGAAGAAGACTTCCGCAAGAACGGTACGTTGTATCCCGTACACGACGCACCTGGTATACACTGGGGCATGTCTATCGACCTGACCAGCTGTATCGGTTGCGGAGCTTGTGTAGTGGGTTGCCAGGCAGAGAACAACATCTCTGTAGTAGGTAAAACACACGTATTGAAAGCGCAGGAAATGCACTGGATACGCATCGACCGCTACTTCAGCGGTATGCCGGAAGACCCGGATACTATCCAGACAGTGTTCCAGCCGATGATGTGCCAGCACTGCGACAACGCGCCTTGCGAAAACGTTTGCCCGGTATCTGCTACCAACCACAGCAGCGAAGGCCTTAACCAAATGGCATACAACCGTTGTATCGGTACCAAATACTGCGCTAACAACTGTCCTTATAAAGTACGTCACTTCAACTGGATGGACTGGAACGGTGCGGACAGCTTTGAAGGCAACCTGTACGAAGACTACCGCCGCGACGAAATGAACAGCGAACTGACACGCATGGTGTTGAACCCAGACGTAACAGTACGTAGCCGCGGTGTGATGGAGAAATGTACCTTCTGCGTACAGCGCCTGCAGGAAGCTAAACTGAATGCTAAAAAAGCAGGACGTCCGCTGGCCGATGGCGAAGCACGTACTGCCTGCCAGACCGCTTGTCCTACTGACGCTATCCTGTTTGGTAACGTTAACGACAAGAACAGTGCGATATACAAATTGCGCAGGGAAGAGCAGAAAGAGCGTGTGAACTATGTACTGGAGTCGATACACACATTGCCTAACGTAAACTACTTATCAGTTATCCGCAATACGGATGAGATAGTAGCCGGCGATGAAGAAAAAGATAAATTGATGAACCCCATAGTATTTTAAGGGGGTCATAGATAAAAGCGAAAGCTGATAAATAATATTAAAAGAACTATTACTAATAACGTGCTATGCATTTGAAGTACGAATCGTTTGTAAGGGAGCCGCTGGTAGATGGTGAAAAGACCTATCACCAGGTAACGGAAGATATTGTTCGTCCGATAGAGCAGAAACCAGGCCGTATGTGGTACGTAGGTTTCTTCTTTTCGGTAGCCCTTCTGGCTTTCGGAGTGTTCTCAGTATTCTGGGAAGTTTATTTCGGTATTGGTGTGTGGGGTATCAACCGCACCGTAGGCTGGGGCTGGGATATCACCAACTTCGTATGGTGGGTAGGTATCGGTCACGCCGGAACACTTATCTCCGCGATATTGCTGCTCTTCCGCCAGGGCTGGCGTACAGGTGTGAACCGTGCGGCAGAGGCGATGACCATATTCGCGGTAATGTGTGCGGGGCAGTTCCCTATATTCCACATGGGACGTGTATGGAACGCCTTCTACGTATTGCCTTACCCCAACACGCGCGGTGCGCTGTGGCCTAACTTCAACTCGGCGTTGATGTGGGACGTATTCGCGATATCTACGTACTTCACGGTGTCCTTACTGTTCTGGTATTCAGGTCTGATTCCTGACTTTGCTACCGTTCGCGACCGTGCTAAAACAAAATTCCGCAAGCGTATGTATGGCCTGGCCTCCTTTGGCTGGACCGGTACGGCAAAAAACTGGCAGCGCCACGAAGCACTGTCGCTGGTACTGGCAGGCCTGAGTACGCCACTGGTACTTTCTGTACACACGATAGTATCTTTTGACTTCGCTACTTCAGTTATACCCGGATGGCACACTACCATCTTCCCGCCTTACTTCGTTGCGGGTGCGATATTCTCGGGTTTTGCGATGGTGCAGACACTGCTGATCATCTGCCGTAAAATATTTGGCCTGGAAGATTACATCACCATCGGCCATATTGAGGCGATGAACAAAGTAATCGTACTTACCGGTTCTATTGTGGGTGTCGCTTACCTTACTGAGCTGTTCATGGCATGGTACAGCGGCGTGATATACGAGCAGGCAGCATTCCACTGGCGTATCTTCGGACCATACTGGTGGAGCTATTGGGCGATGATGACCTGCAACGTGGTATCACCACAGTTGTTCTGGTTCAAAAAACTGCGCCGTAATATACCGTTCACGTTCTTTATGTCTATCATAGTGAACATCGGTATGTGGTTTGAGCGTTTCGTGATCATCGTTACATCGCTGTACCGCGACTACCTGCCCGGTAGCTGGACATACTACAGCCCTACATGGCCTGAGATAGGTTTCTACCTGGGTACATTCGGCCTGTTCTTTACCTGCTTCTTCTTATTCGCTAAATACTTCCCTGTGATCGCGATAGCCGAGATCAAGTTCGTGCTGAAGACATCGGGTGAAAGCTACAAGAAGAAAATGGAGCCGATACACAAGAAGAGCACCGAGGAGTTTGTGCATGAGCAGGCTCATCACTAAAAAAGAAAAGACGGCGACTTTGGTGAATTGCCAGGCTGCCGGGAGAATGATAAAAAAATAGTTTTTGAAAATTGCCGGTTGGCTAATTATCAAATTGAATAAATAAGAAAATGGCTATAAAAAAATTCGCGGTTGGGTGTTACGACGACGAAGCGGTACTGTTTCCCGCAGTGGAAAAGGTACGCAACAGCGGTTATAAGTTGCACGACGTGTACACACCATTTCCTGTGCATGGCTTAGACAAAGCACTGGGCCACAAGGATACAGACCTGCACGTTGCCGGTTTTATCTATGGCATTACCGGTACGGCTACAGCATTGGGTTTCATGAGCTGGATATTCACCAGCGACTGGCCTATCAACTTTGGCGGTAAACCTCACTTCGCATTGCCGGCGTTCATACCCATTACGTTTGAAACTACGGTATTGTTTGCAGCTGTGGGTATGGTGCTTACGTTCTGCTACCTGAACCAGATAATGCCCGGTGTGAAGAAACACGTTTTCCATCCCCGCCAGACAGACGACCTGTTTGTAGTGGTACTGGAACTGAACGAACACGTATCTGAGCAGGAAGCTATTGATTTCCTGAAATCGACCGGCGCTATGGAAACCAAAGTAGAAATGGCTGAGAGCGAGTGGTGGTACGGACGATTTGATAAAGAAGAGGAATACGAAAAACTGAACGCGACAGTATAATTAAAAAGCTTTTTGAATAAAGAACCTGAATTGATTTATGAATAAGACTAAAGGCATAGTGATTGCATTTCTGGCGGTAGGGCTGGGCCTGGCGGCTTGCAACACAGGTGCAAAACGCCGTAACCCCGGTAAAACTTACGCACCGGATATGACTTATTCACAGGCGTATGATGCCTATACACACAACCCCAACTTTGCAGATGGTGAAACAAGCCGCCTGCCGGTGCAGGGTACCGTGGCCATGGGGCACGAGCTGCCCGACCACCTGGTAGAGGGTGATACGAATGCCTACAGGACGTTTACTACCGATATGCGTTTTAACGATAATGAACTGGCAGAGGGCGCACGCTTGTACAATATATATTGCGGTATATGCCACGGCGGTAAGCTGGACGGACAGGGCCCGTTATTTGTAAGCGGAAAATTTGCAGCTATGCCTGCCAACTTCAAAGACGGTAAGTACCTGCACATGCCTGTTGGAACTATGTATGCGGCTATTAAGTATGGTAAGAACGCGATGGGCTCTTATGCCAGCCAACTGGACATCAAACAGCGTTGGATGGTGATAGCCTATATCAAGAAGTTCCAGGCGGAGAATGGTGGGGATGCCTTTACAATGGGTACACCTGCTATGCAATCCCAGGCTGAACATACTGAAGCGGTAAGTGAAGGCACTAACACAACTGAGACTACAACACACTAAAGATTAATAAACGTACTTCTAATAGCAGAAACAATGAACGAACGTTTTGAGCTTCCGGCAAGATTGAAAACAACAAGCATAGTATTGATGCTGGTTGGCGTGCTGGTACTTATAATAGGTGGAGCAACATTGCTGACCGGGGATCACCACGCACAAACCCGCTTTTGGATAGTACTGCTGCAAACCAGCGTATTCTTCCTGATGATGACGGTGGCCAGTGTATTTATACAAGCAGCGGCATCGCTGGCGCAAGGCGGCTGGATAGTAGCTTATAAGAGAGTACCGGAAGCTATCGGTGCCAATGTATGGGTATTTGGCCTTATAGCCGGTGTTATATTACTGTTCATTGCCTTTGGCCTGAACATAGACGGACACAACCCCATATATCACTGGGTACACCCCGAAGGTGATGCTATACTTGAAGGCAAATCTGCTTTCCTGAACAAGGGTATGTTTGCCGGTTTCACTATTGTTACTATCGCACTGTGGGCTTTCTTCGGACGTAAGTTCCGCGCTATATCCCTGGCGCAGGAAAAAGCACCTAAGAACAGCACTAAGATATACTGGAATATGGTGAAGTGGTCTGCGGGTTTCCTGCTGGTGTACGCCCTTACCCAAATGAGTACTACACCGTGGATGTGGCTGATGAGCATAGACGCACACTGGTATTCTACCATGTATAGCTGGTACACATTTGCAAGCGCTTTCGTGAGCGGCATGGCGGTGATACTGCTGTTCGTACTGTCGCTGAAAAATCATGGCTACCTGGAACTGGTAACTAAAGAGCACACACACGACCTTGGTAAATTCCTGTTCGCATTCAGCGTGTTCTGGACGTATGTTTGGTTTGCCCAGTATATGCTGATATGGTACGGTAACATTCCTGAAGAAACTACTTACTTCAAAATACGCCAGCAGGGGCCTTACGGGCTGATATGGTACTCGGTATTCATTATCAACTTTATCATGCCGATATTGATACTGATGTCCCGCCCCAGCAAGCGCAACTATTTTACCGTTACTTTCATGGCGATGATGATCATATTCGGTCACTGGCTGGACTTCTTCATCATGGCAATGCCCGGCCCGATGGGTGCAGACTGGAGCCTGAACTGGTATGAGCTGGGTATATTTGCAGGATTTGCCGGATTGCTGATGTTCGTAGTATATAATACACTGACTAAGGCGTCATTAGTACCTGAAAACCATCCTTTGCTGAAAGAAGCAGTATTGCACGAAAGCTAAGGGTATAAGAAATTGAATATTATTTAAAAGAACTATTAAGATAAGCTGACTATGTCGGGATTTATTTCAATATTTTTAATCAGCCTGGTATTTTTTATCATCTACCAGATAGCTAAAGCGAGCGAGCTGGCAGGTATACTGCGTGGTGAAGAAAAAACAAAAGCACAGACCAACCGCTTAATGGCCTGGCTGTTGGTAGCCTTCTTCGTATTAGGTGTATACGGCATATGGTTGTGCCATGACTACCTGATGGATAAGATGCTGCCCGTTTCGGCCTCTGACCATGGTGTACAGTACGACAGCATGTTGTATATAACACTTATCGTTACAGGTATCGTGTTCTTCTTAACACAGGCCTTACTGTTCTGGTTCGCTTTCCGCTACCAGTATTCTGAAGGTAGGAAAGCTACCTTCCTGTCTCACAACAACAAGCTGGAGGTGATATGGACAACTATACCTGCTATAGCGATGGCCCTGCTGGTAATAGTAGGATTGAGGAACTGGGGCAGGATGACCTCTGAAGCACCTAAAGATGCTATGGTGGTAGAGGTAGTGGGCAAGCAATTTAACTGGATCATCCGCTATCCCGGTAAAGACGGCGTTCTAGGTAAGAAAGATTTCCGCATGACCAATGACGCCGACAACGTTCTGGGCCAGGACTGGAATGATAAAAACAACCACGACGACGTAGTACTGCAAAATGGTGAACTGCACCTGATAAAAGGCAAGCCCGTAAAGTTAATTATCGGCTCGCGCGACGTAATACATGATGTGGGCCTGGCGCACTTCCGTATGAAGATGGATGCGGTGCCCGGTATCATCACTACCATGTGGTTTACGCCTACCATTACTACCAACGAAATGAAAGAAATCACGGGAAATCCGGATTTTGTATACGAGATATCCTGCGACCAGATGTGTGGCAAGGGACACTACGCAATGCGTGGTACAGTGATAGTGCATACGGAAGCAGAATTTAATGCATGGATGAGGATGCAGCAACCTTACTATGCCGGCGACAAAGGCAATGAAACAACAGAGCCAGCGCAGCCTGAACAAAAAACTGATAGTGTTAACGCAATAACGATGAAGTAATCGTTCCGGAACGACGGAACAAAAAAAGTGCAAACAATGAGCGACGTTATCATTCAAGGACCTAATGTAGCGCACACGCATAGTGCGCATGGAGAGCATCATGGCCACGACCACCATGAGCAGCATTTCATTACAAAGTGGATATTCAGCCAGGACCATAAAATAATTGCTAAACAGTTCCTGATAACAGGTATTATTTGGGCTATTATCGGTGCATTGATGTCTGTATTTTTCCGTCTGCAGCTCGGTTTCCCGGATGAGACCTTCCCAATCATGGAGAAGTTCCTGGGTGAGTGGGCCAAAGGTGGAAAGCTGTCTGCAGAGTTCTACTATGCACTGGTAACAATGCACGGTACCATCCTGGTATTCTTTGTATTGACGGCCGGCCTGAGTGGTACATTCGCTAACCTGCTTATTCCTCTGCAGGTGGGTGCGCGTGATATGGCATCGCCTTTCATGAATATGCTTTCTTACTGGTTCTTCTTCCTGGCCAGTATAGTGATGTTTATTTCCTTATTTGTACAAACAGGCCCCGCTTCCGGTGGTTGGACAACATATCCTCCGCTGAGTGCGCTGAAAGAAGCTTCTTTGGGTTCGGGTATAGGTATGGACCTGTGGTTGATAAGCATGGCCCTGTTCGTAGTTTCATCGCTGCTGGGTGGCCTTAACTATATCTCTACTATCCTGAACATGCGTACACAGGGTATGAGCATGACTCGTATGCCGCTGACTATCTGGGCGCTGCTGTTCACTGCCGTACTGGGTGTACTTTCATTCCCTGTATTATTGTCAGGTTTCGTACTGCTGATATTCGACCGCAACTTCGGTACCAGCTTCTACCTGTCTGAGATATTCATAGCCGGTAAGGCGCTGCCAAACATCGGTGGTTCTGCCATCCTGTACCAGCACTTGTTCTGGTTCCTGGGCCACCCCGAGGTGTATATCATTATGTTGCCAGGTATGGGTATGGCGTCGGAGATATTGTCGACACACAGCCGCAAGCCGATATTCGGATATTTCGCGATGATCATATCGCTGATAGGTATCACAGTACTGGCCTTCCTGGTATGGGCGCACCACATGTTCGTAACGGGTATGAGTCCGTTCCTGGGTTCAATATTCGTACTGCTGACGCTGTTGATAGCCGTACCATCTGCGGTAAAAGTATTCAACTGGCTGACCACTATCTGGAGGGGTAATATCAAGTTTACCGTGCCTATGATGTTCGCTATCGGTTTCGTATCCCTGTTCATTTCAGGTGGTCTTACCGGTATCTTCCTGGGTAACTCTGCACTGGATATCCACCTGCACGATACTTACTTCGTCGTAGCCCACTTCCATATTGTAATGGGTGTGAGTGCATTCTTCGGGATGTTTGCGGGTATATACCACTGGTTCCCCAAGATGTTTGGAAGGTTTATGAATAACACCCTGGGGTATATTCACTTCTTCCTGACGTTTGCGGGTGCTTACCTGATATTCTGGCCGATGCACTACGAAGGTATCGCCGGTATGCCACGCCGTTATTATGATTATACAGCATGGGAGTCTTTCAACCAGTTTGAAAGCCTGAACGGCTTCATCAGTATAGCTGCCATAATAGTGTTCTTTGCACAGTTGCTGTTCGTGGTTAACTTCTTCGTGAGCATCTTCCGCGGCCGTAAATGCCTGGTACAGAACCCATGGGGCTCACCCAGCCTTGAGTGGACAACTCCAATCAACCCCGGCCATGGTAACTGGCCCGGAGAGATACCAACTGTACACCGCTGGCCGTACGACTACAAGGATGATGGCCATGGTAATGACTTCATTCCCCAGACAACACCTTTGAAAGAAGGGGAGGAAGCACACTAATAGCTTTTTCACAATATTTAATAACAGGGCTGCCAATTGGCAGCCCTGCGCTTTTTATGATAATTTTTACCAAAAACGCGCCTGTAAACAAGGTCTTTTTAAACAACTTTCCGTTTGCTATGTTTTATTAATGCAGAACAACCAATAGGCTGTTGTCCCCTGTTAATTATTAACTATATAATATTTAATTGTATGCAAACCGAACAGAATAATTTAGATAATGCTGAAAGAGCCCAAAGTGCTGATACTATGAACACGCTCAGTGGTATCACTGTATCTGCCGTTAAGAAAGGTTTTACAGAGAACTTCGCTGTAGAGGACGGCAAACTGTTGAGTCCGTCTTCAGGGAAGGAATATACACCGCAGGAAGTAAGG
>DATCSV010000356.1:0-3342 GCA_036568285.1 Flavipsychrobacter sp.
ATGGTGTGTTTGGTTTATACGCCAGCACTATAGACACGCTTGGTAACCCCGAGGTGAAGAAGACCGTGCTCCTGCAATCTTCTAAATATGCCCGGAAAACTGTGGCTCCTGCCCGCATCAGCCTCAGTATGTTGCAGTATCCGCTCGACGCCCTTTTTAAGGATGTACGTACACCACTGCCTGTAGCGGTATTGCTGGAGGGAGAGTTTAAATCGGTATTTCACAACCGGCTGCACCCCAACTTTCTGCAGGTATTAAAAGACTCATTGAAACAAGACTATAAACAAAGTTGTGACACACATAACCGGATGATCATCATTGCTGATGGCAATATGTTGGAGAATGAGTACTCACAGAAAACAGGCCCCTCGGATATGGGATACTGGAAGTTTACCAATACTCTGTTTGCCAACAAAACTTTTGTGCTCAACTGCGTAGAATACCTGGTGGACAACAGCGGCCTGCTGGAGGCAAGAGCCAAGGATACAAAACTAAGATTGCTGGATGGTAACAGGATAAAGAAAGAGGAGCAGAAATGGCAGATGATAAATATAGGCCTGCCTGTGTTGCTGGTACTGGTGTTTGCATCAGCCTATATTTTCTTCCGCAAGCGCAGGTACGAAAGGCCCGCGTCAACAACAAAACAGGTAAACGACTAAGATGCGTAAGACGGTAATATACATATTGATATTGGGGGTGCTGGGCTTCGGTGTATGGTATTTTCTCTATAATGATACATCTGTTTTTGAAGTGGACGAGGCCGGCTTTACTATCCAGGATACAGCTGCAGTGTACAAAATATTCCTGGCAGATAAGGGTGGGGACACAATATCTCTCACCCGGACTGATGATGGCTGGATGGTGAACGGTGAATACCGTGCCAGCAAGCGGATGACCAATACATTGCTGGAAACCTTCCGTCAGCAGTTTGCTGCTTATCCCGTACAGGAGGCGGCACACAATAACGTTATTATGGGTATGGCAGGCACCGCCATCAAGACAGAAATATTCAATAAAAATGGCAGGGTGCTCAAGACATTTTATGTCGGTGGCCAGGTAACGGGCAATAAGGGAACTTATATGTTGATGGAAGGGGCGCAGCGCCCGTATGTTGTGCAGTTGCCCGCCTACCAGGGTTATGTTACACCGCGATATAGTACAAAACTGCATGAATGGAGGGATCGGACCGTGGTAGACCTGTCTCCGCAACAACTGGAGTCTGTGCAGGTAGACTACGTACAGGAAGATGAGTATCTGAACAGTTTTACCCTGGCTCGCAGGGACGATGGCTCATTAACTGTATACACGCACCCCGAACTGAAAATGACGGGAGAGCCTAACCCCGCAAAAGTGCGGGCATATGCTGGTTATTTTCAGAAAGTAGGCCTGGAAGGCTACCTGGATGGCGTTGCCGCACTCGACTCAATTATAGCCTCGGTACCTAAGCGTGGTACTGTTACTATTAAAGGGAGGGATGGGTTTAAGCAGCAGGTTGATATTTACAGAATGTACATCGGAAAGCGTAGTAAAAATCTTTCTGAAGACACCACACTGCCGCCACCTACCTACGATGCAGACCGCTATTACGGGATCGTTGGTGGGGACACCGTAATCCTCCAGACCCAGATTTTTGATAAAATTCTAAGGCGTGGGTATGAATTTTATGGTACTGAAGAACAGTAGGGACTGAAATCGTAGACACGATAATAGCCTCGTCGCAATTATTTGTGTATTTTTCTCTTTCCTTTTTACATAGAGTTTTAGCCCGGCAGCTATGCGAAAAACAATGACCGCGAAAGAACACAAGAAAAGTATGGAAACCATCTGCGGGTGGGTGAATGGTACTTGGCTGCAAAAAGGGGAGGAAGCGGTAGTGGAGGAGTTGTGTATCGACAGCCGCAAAATTGCCAAACCGGAAACAGCTTTATTCGTAGCGCTGCAAACCCGGCACCGCGACGGACATGCCTTTATAGCCAATGCATATGAACAAGGGGTCAGGAATTTCCTGGTGAGCAGGGATGTGAATTCTGTGGCCTATACCGGGGCGAACTTTGTAAAGGTTGCCGATACGCAGATAGCATTGCAGCAACTGGCTGTCGCCAACCGCAGGCAATTTGATATACCGTGTATTGGCATCACAGGCAGTAATGGCAAGACTATTGTAAAGGAATGGCTGTACCAATTGCTGGCCGAAGATTACGACACAGTGCGGAGTCCTAAAAGTTACAACTCCCAAATAGGTGTGCCGCTCTCTGTATGGCTGCTCAACAAAAAGCATCGGTTGGCCATATTCGAAGCCGGTATTTCCCAACCGGGCGAGATGGAGAAATTGGAGCGAATTATACAGCCCACTATCGGTGTGTTTACCAATATAGGAGAGGCACATAGCGAGGGCTTTCTGAACAACAGGCAGAAGATAAAGGAAAAGCTGTTGTTATTTCGCCACGCCAGGCAATTGATATATTGCAAAGATCATCATGAACTGAACCAGGGCATAGTAGAATATGTGGGGCAGATAAAAGGAGATAACAACCTGCAATTGTTTACCTGGTCGCAGAAAAAAGGCGCTGATCTGTGGATAAAAGACGTGGTGAAAACTCCCGGCAAAACCAGCATTACAGCGGAATACAAGGGGAATGCCACGGAGATAGTTATCCCCTTTACAGATCCTGCTTCTGTTGAAAATGCGATACATTGCTGGTGTGTGTTGTTGCTACTGAATGTGGAGCAGGCTGTGATATCTGAACATATGCAGCACCTGGCGCCAGTGAGTATGCGCCTGGAACTGAAGCAAGGTATCAACGACTGTACTTTTATTAACGATACCTATAATTCCGATTTAACTTCCTTGTTGATAGCCCTGGAGTACCTGGAGCAGCAGAAACAACATCCGCATCATACGGTTATCTTGTCAGATATGCTGCAGATAGCCCGGCCCGATGGGGAACTGTATGAGGAGGTGGCGAATATTATCAGTAGCAAACATATCCAAAGGTTTATAGGAATTGGTCCTGCTTTGTACAAAAACAAAGCAGTCTTCCGTAAGCATAAAAGGATACGTAGCATCTTCTTTAAATCTACCGATGAATTCCTGAAGAGTTTCCACCTTATTACATTCAATAATGAAGCCATACTGCTGAAAGGCGCGCGTGTGTTCACATTTGAACGCATCGGCACATTGCTGGAGCAGAAAGTGCACCAGACCGTCATGTCTGTCAATCTTTCTTCGCTGGTACATAACCTCAACGTATTCAGGCAGCGGTTGCAGCCGGGCGTAAAGACTATGGCTATGGTCAAAGCTTTTTCTTACGGCAGTGGTAGTTATGAAATAGCCCATATGTT
>DATCSV010000357.1:0-5806 GCA_036568285.1 Flavipsychrobacter sp.
TAGCTTCCTGCCTCACTACTTGTTCATCAGCATCCAATATACCACTCATCAGCAATACGCCGCCAGCCTTCAAAGCAGCGCGCATCGGGTGCATGTATTGCAACAATATATGCCGGTTTATGTTGGCAAGTATCACATCAAACTTTCGGTCGCCTGCCAGTTCCAGCGAGCCTTGTTGCACATCTATGCCAGTTGCATTGTTTACAGCCACATTCTCCAGCGTATTTTCATACGACCACTCATCGTTATCTATCGCCAACACTCCGGCCGCGCCCAGCTTCTCCGCCAGTATAGCCAATACACCGGTACCCGTCCCAAAGTCCAGCACTTCCTTTCCGGCAAAGTCAATAGTCTTCATCTGCTGTATCATCAGCCGGGTAGTGGCGTGGTGCCCGGTACCAAACGACATCTTCGGTGTAATGATGATTTCGTAAGGGACAGTGGTGTCAGGAGCATGAAAGCCTGCACGTATGGTGCAAAAACCGGCTACATGCACGGGCTGAAACCCCGATTCCCATTCCTCATTCCAGTTTTGCTGTGCTATTTCTTTTGTTTCAATTGCGCCGGTAAACATTTCCCCTACTGCGCTCACGATGTCCTCTGTATACAGGTCTTTTGCAATATATGCTAACAGAGCGTCCTGCTCCTCCTCAAAGCTGTCAAAACCTTCTTCTGCAAGCAGGGCAATCAGAATAGCCCGCTTTTCTGCATCAGGCTCCGCAAAACGCAATTGTATGTAGTTCATCGCACAAAAATAATCACCGGGTTCGTATAAGCACAAAAAAAGGCTGTACTTACGTACAGCCCCCTTTGTTTATTGCTCTGTTATAGTCAATACTACCTGTTAACCCTGCTACCGGGGTTGCCTGCATCAGACTCTCCATCAGACTCGTAGTCCTCATTCATGCTCTCGTCCATTTGCAGGTTTTTCGACTGCTCGTCCATATTACCGGGTTTAGCACTGTTGTACAGCACACGGCGGGTAGGCACGTCTGTTATTATACGAAGTTCCGTACGACGGTTCATTTGGCGGCCCACAGGGTTGTCTTTGCCGGTTGCTGTAGTATTAGGTGCAGCTGGCATTGATTCACCAAAGCCTTTTGCAACTATCCTGTTCTGGTCGATACCCGCATTTACGATATAATCAACCACAGATTGCGCACGGCGCAGAGACAGTGCTTTGTTATATTCTTCTTTACCTTTCGCATCGGCGAATGAATATACCTCTACAGTAAATGAAGGGTTGTCATTCAGGAACTGTACCAGCGTATCCAAAGAAGCTACAGACTCAGGACGCAGAGCGTCTTTGTCATAATCATAATATACATTACTTACAGAGAACGTATATACCGGAGTTATCTCGTCCATATATATAGTCACACTCACTGTATCGTCTTTGTCTGTACGCTTTACATCCATAGTGCTTACAGAGGCACGTGTAGACGCATATTGGTCTTTGTCGCCTGTTATCACATAAGAGTGGCCGCGATTCATATTGAAACCGAAGTTACCGTCAGTAGAGTTAAAGGTTTTCATATCGCCTTTTTCGTCTACCATCTTCACTACTACTTCGTTTACAGGCTCCTGTGTCTTCCTGTCTACTACCTTACCCAGCACTACCAGTTGAGGCTCGTACTGTATGCGCCAGATGTCATCGCAGCATGTTGGGTTTTTCAATGCTATAGAACCCACACGGTTAGACACCACGTATGCATCAGGTTTGCCTAAAGGATCCCTTATATAATACATCTCATCGGCCGATGTGTTAATGGGGTAGCCCAGGTTGCGCACATTGGTATAACGGGAAGGGCCGCCATCTGCTGAGTAGATATCAAATCCACCCATAGTCACCCAACCGTTAGACGAGAAGTACAGTTTATTTTCCCTGCTGTCGTAGTAGGGTGTTATTTCGTCGTTAGCAGTATTGATTTGCTTACCGGCGTTTTGAGGACGGCGATAAGTACCATTGCGCGGGTCGATGATAGAATACCATATATCGTATCCGCCGCGGCTTTGCAGTGTACGGTTAGACGAGAAGAACAGAACCTCTTTCTTACCAATCATAGCAACGAATGGCTGCGTATTAGAACCACCGTCGTTAATACCGTCGCCCAGTTCTTCAGCCTCAGACCAACCTGATTTCTCAAATTTAGATACATATATCTTACACTCTACCTTCATTGAGTCGCCTTCTGCACACTTGGTGAAGTAGAAGCGGTCGCCGCCGGGGCTGTAAGATCCGTTACTGATATGTACTTTATCTGAATTAAAGTCGCCGTCATCAAAAGGTATAGGCCATTGGAAAGAATCAACCTCTTCAGTATATTTTTGTTTGGCAGATGTCATGAAACGGGACATATAAGACTCACGCTTCTTTTTATCTACTTCTACCAGGTCGTTCTGCCTCATCGTAGAAAATAACAGTGATGAATCGCCCAGTGGATAAGGAGCAGACTCAGTATATGCGCTGTTGACGTTAGGGCCTGCATTCTTAACAGTCACGTTCTGCGGGTCTATCATAGACAGGGTTGCTACTTTACAGCCTTCTATCTCTTTCAGAGCACGCTTTTTCAACACCTTGTACGTCTTTGGGTTATCTCCAATGAACCTGTTGAATGCTGTTATCGCATCTTCGTAGTTACCTGCTTGCTTCAGCATCATAGCTTGCTTGAACACTGCTTCAGGATACAGTTTCGAAGCCATGTTATAAACCTCGCCATAGTAGTGTGCGGCGGGTTGATAATCCCTCGTCATCCAGTAGCATTCTGCCAGCTGGTAAGACAGGTATGGATTACGGGGTTGCTCCATCTTCAACTGCTGGTAATAATCAATAGCATTGAAGTAGCTACCCTCCCTGAAAAGCCCATCGGCCCAACGCAGCTTTTTATAATAAGGCAGTTTCGAAACAGGATCATCGGCTTTGTCCCTGTACCTGTCCTTGTGTTGTTGCTGTGCAGCAACATCCATACTAACCGTTACCATCAATGTAGCCAAAAGCAGAAGCAGCCAATTTTTTCTCATGTGCATGCGCATTGTTAATGGGTATAAAAATATAAATTGCTTTAAAAAAAAGAAAGGGCTTTTGAAAATATTTTTGCCCTTTCCTGAATTATCGTGTAAATACTACTAAAAGCGTGAGCAGGGATAGATCAGTTTACGTGCAAAATCCAGCGGATCAGGTGCTATCCATGTCAGTGATATTTCAAAACCGCCGGTACTCCTTGCGTTATTCCTCAGTGTTGATACAGTATAGTCGTATGCCAGGCCCAGGCGCACTCCTTTATATTCCAGGCCGGCAGTTACCATAGCTGCGTCGTCAAACCTGTACCAGCCACCCAGGAAAACGGCGGTAGTAAAAGTCTGGAATTCAGGGTCGCCCACTATCAGGTGGAACTCGTTACCCGCGATCATTTCTGTAGCATTTGCCTGCTGTTGGTACAGGAAAGCGGGGAGGAGGCTCCGCCTTTCGCTTACATAAGCTATAGCACCTACTTGTCCGTTGTATCGCATAGCCAGTCCTACATCAGCTTTTTCTTCCCTGTCAAACGTTTCACGCGGTTGATTCAGGTTGTTAGCACCCACGCCCAGTACATATGAAAATCTTTCACCTGCCTGGTGAGCCCAGCTAACACCTGCGTTAAATACGAAATAATCTGTTTTGGGGTTTAACGTGTTGGTAGTTGTTCCGGGTTGGAATGTACCATCCGCAAACTCGTCAGAGAAATAAAGCTTAGACAGATCAATGCTCTTCTGAGTATAACCACCCTGGAAACCTACTGACAGGGCTTTGTTAGCGCCTGCCCCCAGAAACTTATGATAAGCTACAGAAGCCAGTGCCGTCAGGTTAGACAGGTTGGCATCACCGGCCCTGTCATTATACAGCTGGATACCCGCTGCCAGGTAATCATCAATCGTCAGGTCGCTCACTATAGGCGCATCAACAGATACTGCGATAGTTTTGAAAGGCACGGCTACGCTTCTCCATTGGTCGCGGTATATGGCCGATGCACGCATCCTGCCGCTGAAGTTGCCCGTAAATGCGGGGTTAACTATCAGTGGCGACGCATTGAACTGCGTAAAGTGAACATCCTGTGCCTGTACATCTGGCGTCACTTGCATAGTTAACGCTAATGCTACTGCGATTCCTGCACGGCTAATGGTTCTTTTACTGATCATGATTTGTTATCCTTAAGAGTGTAATTTTTTATAAAAATATGTTTTACAAGCCACGTTTGCAACACTCCATGCGTTACCCGTGAAAATATCTGCAAAAAATGCGCATTGCAGCTATAAAACAACCATTCTCAACGGCTGAAAATACGGAAATATTTCAAAGTTGCAATGCCGGGGTATATAATTTTTAATGCCCGGCTGCCCGTATACCGTATTGAGAACCCGTGCTTTGCTCTGCTGAAGCTTGGTTTCCTGCACTATATACAGACGGTAATCGCCGCCTAAGGGTTGGCTGCCGCCACTTCTTTTCCGCTAAAATCTGCTTTTGTGTTGTGCATCATTAAAATATTACTTTTGCGTAGCTGACCCATATGGCGACATCCAAAAAAAATACAGAAAAAAGCAAGGCAAAAAAACAGGAACCGGTAGCAGACAAAGCCTCCCGTATCAGGCAGATAAGGCTGGGATTCGGCCTTTTTTTCCTGCTGACAGGAGTTTTCATAAGTTTTTCACTTATCAGCTACTGCTTTACATGGCAGGCCGACCAGGATAAACTGTTAACCGGGGGCGATCTCAGCAGTTTCCTCTTCAGGGACGACGCGATGGTAGCCAACTGGGGCGGACGCGCCGGTGCTGTCGTATCACATATACTTATGTACGAGTGGGTAGGGCTGGCTTCTTTTGCCATCAGTATATGGATTACTATGGTAGGCCTCAGCCTGGTATACGGCAAGCGCATCATATCTATTACCCGCTACCTGCGTTGGACGTCTTTGCTGGTGTTGGTTGTCGCGCCGGTGCTTACTTACCTGATTCCCGATGCCGCTTTCTCATACGGTGGCGCCTGGGGCAACGAGGCCATTACCTATATGAATGGTTTCTTTGGCTATGCCGGCACGGGACTAATATTGTTTGCTATTGTATGTTTTTTCCTGTTCGTAGTATTTGCGCTGGATATATCACCTGTATTGAAGCGTGCCCGCAGCACTGCACAGAAAGTTGCCGGAGCAGCCGCAGCGTTGGTGCCCGTCAAACCAGGAAAAGACGCAGCAACTGTTGATAATACAGAAGACGAAGAAGAAGCACCACATTCGGCTAACTACGCTGCTGATAACATACAGCCGCTTAGTAATATTGAAGAGGAAGAGGAGGAAGATGAATGGGAACTGCAACTGGTAGACAAAACACCGCAGGCCCCTACTGTAAATGAAATGTACGCAGCGCAAACAGGTACAGAAGAGACGGCTGTAGTAGAAGAGGAAGAGGAGGACACGGAATATGACAATGCCGGCTACAGCAACGAACCCGAACCGGCTGCAAAAGCCGCTCCTTTGGGGGAAAACTCCGGCGATACTGAATTCAGCTTTGAAGTGACCAAACTGGAAGAGGAGCGAAGCATACCCACCCACGGCGGACACATCAGCATAGCCGATAACGAGAAGTACGCGCCCGAACTGGACCTGCCTGACTATAAATTCCCAACGCTCGACCTGCTGGAAGAGCGCAGCAGCGAAACAATAGTACTAGACAAAGGCGAACTGGAGCAGAACAAGAACCAGATAATCAACACGCTGCGCAGCTTCGGTATTGAGATACAACGCATCAGCGCTACTGTAGGCCCTACAGTTACCTT
>DATCSV010000358.1:0-4242 GCA_036568285.1 Flavipsychrobacter sp.
AATTATAACTTCATGTACGAGTCGCCGGTTACCCGCTTTATGCCCAAGCTGCAACTGCAGGTACACAGCAAACTGCTGGACGGCCTGTGGTATCATAAGGGCGGGCTCAACTGGGACATAAACGGGAAAAATGCCTTACAGTTCCACATACAAACTATGTGGAGACAAATGGCACGTGATAAAGACTACCTGCTGTACCCGGAGGAATGGAGCAGTGTACGCACCCGCCCTAATTCATCGCTGAATATCTCCTGGCTGCACCATAGGAAATACTTCGGTGGTAGCGGCAATGTTAAATTCACTACGCGTGCGCCCTTCCTTACAGGCAACAGTGCCAATGATTTTGACTATGGTTACGCACAACTGGAAATGACCAACTTCAGGAATATCCACAAGCTGGAGTTGCGTACACGGTTATTCGGCAGGTATGGTGTAGGTTCTGTCGTGCCCTACGAAAGTGCGCTGTGGCTGTCCGGCGGCAACCCAGAAGAAATGATGGGCAACAAATACACGCGCAGCATTGGTTTCGTGCCCGATGTATGGCGCGGTTTCTCACAGGCGGAACCCAACCATTTTCATACAGGCGGCGGGCTTAATCTTCGTGGCTATGCAGGCTACCTCATTGCAGAACAACGCAACGGTGAAATACTGATCGGCTACAAAGGACGTAGCGGAGCGGCTGTTAATGCAGAGCTGGACTTTGACAGATACATTCCGCTAAAACCAGGCTTCACGCGCAACTGGCTACATGTAGACCTATATGCATTCGGTGATGCCGGGATGATAGAACTTAGCCGTGCCGGCAACCTTTCTACCTACTGGGATGCAACGCCCACTACCATGTGGAGCGGTATACGTGCAGATGCCGGCATAGGGGCAGCCTTTACTATTAAGAAGTGGTGGAAATTTTCGAAAGCGAGGCCGCTCACTTTACGTGTAGACATACCTGCTTTCCTGAACAGGCCGCCTAATGCGCATCCTGATTATTTCGCTCTGCGCTATGTAGTAGGCGTCAACAGGACTTTCTAATCAGTCGAAATTATTTCGCATGCATCTGCCGCTATATACATGGCGGCAGATTTTTTTTGTGTGCTCATCAAAGCCTCCACTTCGCTGCGGTCATTCACAGGATGCAGTGGCAGCATGATACGTGTATCGTAAGCAGGCAACGTTTCCAGCACCCAGTCTCCTGTCACCTCAGGGTGTATGTCACTGGGGTAGGCTATATTGCGATGAACAAAAACAGGTAACTTCTGCTCCTGTGCTTTTATTATGCAATCCGACACCTGGTCATATATCGCACTTTTCTTCTTCGTGTCATCATTCGTCATCTTATCAATTACTGAAGAAAAAACATTTCCCGCCAGCGCCAGCAGCAATACAGAAAGCAAAACGTTAACCGCTGTTTTCATCCTGGCATTCTCCTGCACCCACAGCAAAAAATTGATGGATAGCAATGCCAGTAGTGGTGTAGCAAATGCGTTGAGCCTGTGTACGCCCAGAGGTAGTTTACCGGCGGCAAACAGTATTACCATAGCTGCAACTACTACCGTAGCATAGGCGACCATCAACTCTCCCGGTTCACTACTCTTTACATGTTTTCTGAAGCTATACAAGCCAAGTAGCCAGCCTGCTATGCCCAATATCCCGAAGGTTGTTTCAAACAAAGCTCCAGCCCCCTGGTGGGCAAACAGTTTGTATATGTTCCCGAAAAACAATTTGGCACTGAAACCGTCCTTCATAATATATTCTTTCCAGTAGCCCTGCATGCCATCGTCATGCATTACATACGTCACATCGTATATGTAAAACGATGCCACGCTTGCCGTACTCAATATAATAAGCAGAGGGATATGAGGGTTATACCTGTCCGGTACAGCATCGTCCTTTTTAGTAATTCTTCTCATCACTATTACATACAGCATTGACACTACCAGTATGGGATAGGTATAACTGAAAAACGTAACCGCCGCCATGCTGAGATACAGGAGTATCCAATGCAGCATCGACAATCGGCCCCTGGTCAGTATTTTTTGAATACTCATCATCTGCCACATTGCCACAAGCCCCAGCAGCATTTCCATAGTGTACTGCTTCACCTGCACAAAATAATCTAGTGACGTTTTGAAAGAAATATACACTAAAACGAAGGTGAATAAGGCAGTTGCGGACGTCTTAAATATCTTCTTACCGATGTGTATGCACAATAGCACACCCAGGGTGTGAACGGCAAAAGACGGCAACCGTAAGGAACCATAACTGTAATCGAATGTATCTGTAATAACTTTGAGGATTTGCAGGTACAGCCTGGGAAATTGCTGCATATATTCAAGTTGCCCCCACAAGGCCTCTGCTGTCCTGAACTTCAGGTTCTGAATGATAAACCATTCATCCAGCCAAAAGGGCTGAATGGCAGTAACCGCCAAGGCCAGGCCTGTACATAAAAAAAAGGCTATTGTTAAATAGCCTACGACACTTGCAAATTTTTCCTGGTAGCGCATACGGGCGTTGTTAAGGCATATAAAGATACCTTACAAATCCCAATAGCGGTAGGAACTCTTAATATTTTACTATCTGCTGTATATGGCTGGTAGTAGAGGTCTTAAATACCAGGTTGTATATACCTGAAAACATTTCCTTAATGTCCAGTGTAAGTTTATCGTTGGGCTGCATATAGGTTTCGCACCACACGCGTCCGTTCATGTCCACCACTAGCAGAAGGCATTCCTCCTGCTCTTTGTTCTTAATACTTATCATTTTATCCCTGTCAAAAAATGTTTTAGCTTCAACAACTGCAAAACAATACACAGGCCTAAGTCCGCCTGATGTAATGAGTTCCTTTTTCAATCCTGGAAATTACTTTCGCAACAAAATCCTGCCCTGCAATTTCTGTATAACAGGCGCGCGCTGGTAGTATCCCCGGCACCTTGTTTGGTAAAGTTACGGATAACAGGTAAAAAAAATCAAAAAAGACTTTTCCCGGGGCTAATATCCCCTGCCCGCTTTCCTGTCTATATAATTCATAAATGCTTTATTGGCTACCCTGTTGCCGCCCCTGGTGGGGTAGTTACCGGTAAAATACCAGTCGCCGGTATTATTCGGGCAGGCATCTTTCAGCCCTTCTATCGACTGGTATATGATATCCACCTCAGCATTCACATCTTCCGGCCTCAGCATATCTGCTATCTTCTTACTGATCTCTTCTGGCGTAAAGGGCTCATACACAGCCTGTACGTAGTTCCGGTCGTCCAGCGTACCATTTTTGTCCGCTTCCACGCATTGGTTATAGATATCCGTCAGCAGGTGTTCCATCTTCCTGTCCTTCAGCAACTCTACTGTTGCTTTAAAGGCAATGAAGTCACCCATCCTGCTCATGTCTATACCATAACAATCGGGATAGCGTATCTGCGGGGCCGATGAGACAATGATTATGCGCCTGGGCTGCAGCCTGTCCAGCATCTTGATGATGCTTTCCTTCAAGGTAGTGCCGCGTACTATTGAGTCGTCAATGACTACCAGCGTATCCACACCCGGCTCTACTGTTCCGTAAGTGATGTCATAAACGTGCTGCACCATCTCGTCGCGTGCGGAGTCTTCAGTGATGAATGTCCGCATCTTCACATCCTTGATGGCTACCTTCTCAATACGCACCCTGCGGCTGATCAGTTCCAGCATTTCATCGTCATCCATTTCCTTTCCACGGGCACGTATCTTGTTGAGTTTTATCTCGTTCAGGTAATCTTCCAACCCTTTTATCAGCCCGTAAAACGCTATCTCGGCAGTGTTGGGAATGAAGGAAACGATGGTATGTTTCAGGTTGTTATCTATCGCCTTCAATACGGTCTGCGCCAGGTTGCGGCCCAACTGCATACGCTCGCGGTAAATATCATTATCACTACCACGGCTGAAGTATATGCGCTCGAAGCTACATGACGTCTTTTCCTTTTCCGGCAATATTCTCGCCTCATTGAAAGTGCCATCGGCACGGGTAATGACAGCACAACCCGGTGTCAATTCTTTCACCTCTTCAATTGGCACGTGGAACGCGGTCATAATAGCGGGGCGTTCAGATGCTACCACCACTATCTCATCGTCCTTGTAATAGTAAGCAGGGCGTATACCATTGGCGTCGCGCAGCACAAAGCTATCGCCGTTGCCCACCAGTCCGCCGCATACAAAGCCCCCGTCGAAATGTGCGGCTGCTTTTTTCAATGCCCCTTCCAGGTCCAGTTGCTCAGGATT
>DATCSV010000359.1:0-9292 GCA_036568285.1 Flavipsychrobacter sp.
GGCCAGCAGGGTGCATACTGCTACGTGCATCAGGTCCTGCTTCTGCTCTTTGGTAAACTTACCTGCCGGGTTCACCCCTACCTCGTTGATGCCTATCAGGTACAAAATCCCTTCCAGGTCGGGCAGTTTGCCAAACCTTTCCAGCATCAGGGTTTCTACATTCTTCCAGCGTTCTACTATATTTTCCATAAACTACTAAGGCTGCAAAGCTACCTGAAATTTGGTTTAACGCAGTTTTAACAGCGGGAATATACACGCATTGATATTTTTGAAGGCTGAAACATTTTTTACATCTTACTGTTTCGTAAATTGTAGCTGTTATGGAAATACCATCTTCAACATCTGTAGATATTCGCGAACTGAACGAACGCATACACCAGGCCAGCGCTTTTATAGAGTTGCTGAACATGGAGCTGAATAAGACCGTAGTAGGCCAGAAGCATATGGTGGAACGCCTGATGATAGGCCTGCTGGCCAACGGCCACGTGCTGCTGGAAGGTGTGCCCGGCCTGGCGAAGACGCTGGCCATCAAATCTCTCGCCGCGGCGATACATGCCAAGTTTGCCCGTATACAGTTTACGCCCGACCTGCTGCCTGCAGACGTGCTGGGTACTATGGTTTATAATCCGCAGGCACATGAATTTGCAGTGCGTAAGGGGCCTATTTTCGCCAATTTTATATTGGCGGACGAAATCAACCGCGCGCCCGCAAAGGTACAGAGCGCCCTGCTGGAAGCTATGCAGGAACGCCAGGTAACCATAGGTGACCATACCTACAAACTGGAAGAACCCTTCCTGGTGCTGGCTACGCAAAACCCGATAGAGCAGGAAGGAACTTACGAACTGCCGGAAGCCCAGGTAGACCGTTTCATGCTCAAGATTGTGATTACTTATCCCAAGAAGGAAGAGGAACGCCACATCATCCGCTACAACCTGAACCCGCAGGGCTCGCCAAAAATCAACCAGGTAGTAAGCCAGGATGATATATTGAAAGCCCGCCACTTAGTGCGCGAGGTGTATATGGATGAAAAAATCGAACAATACATATTGGATATAGTATTCGCTACCCGTTTTCCTGATGAGTACAAGCTGAAAGGATTGAAGCCACTCATCAGTTACGGGGCATCTCCCCGCGCCAGCATCAACCTGGCACTGGCTGCCAAGGCATACGCCTTCATCAAACGCCGCGGATATGTAATACCGGAAGACGTGCGCGCCGTTTGTCACGATGTAATGCGCCACCGCATAGGTGTTACCTACGAAGCTGAGGCCGAAAACGTAACAAGCGAGCAGATACTGAATGAAATTCTGAACGCGGTAGAGGTGCCATAGTCGAATCGAATTAATATGACAATGCGTAACCCCTGCACAGCTTGCCGGGGTTATTTTTTTGCGTTCCGAATTAACATTTCAGTTAGTTTATTGGCGTAACTTTGCGGCTCTGAAAACAGAAGATAAAAAATACATGCGGCTCAATAAACATGCGGCTTTACAACTGGTTTGCTTATATGCAATAGTTGCTGTTGTATGCATACCCGGACCTGCATTGTCTGCCCGGCGGTACAACTCACAAAAAGGTGAGCAACGCCTGCTTAATGTACATGAACACACTACTGCCAAGACCGCTAAAAACATTTCGGTTTCTACGCTGGCACCAGCACACCGTAACCAAAGCTGTTTCGCCTCACAATCATTGGCAAAAAGGTTAACTCCCTGCCTCACGGTCATACATACCTATGCAGTTGCAGCCCGAGGTAACTATACTGCTTCCCCTGTCCGGGTGCTAAAAACTTATTCCCGTTTACTGCTACCGGATTATTATACTTTCTTGTTCAGGTACACCCCCTTTTAGTTCTCCGGTTTTAGCTTTCTAAAAAACCACCTTTTTATACTGAACAATAATTTTAGCGTTAAATAATTAATGCCTGTTCACGGTGTATGGACTACCGCCTACACGGGCACACAATACTTCATATATGATTGAATTTTTGCAGAACCTCACCAACCCCGACTGGATAATGGCACATGGGGGATTGTATATAGTGCTGTTCATCGTTTTTGCAGAAACAGGGCTGTTTGTCGGTTTCTTTTTACCAGGCGATTCATTGTTGTTTATCACCGGTATCATCATTGCCAATACGGCGCTGCCCGGTGTGGGTTCTGTAATGAGCCTTGTCTACTGGCTATTGCTTATTTCTGCCGCAGGTATAGCGGGCAATTTTATTGGCTACTGGTTTGGCAGAACATCGGGCGATATGCTGATGAAAAGAAAAGATAGCTGGTTATTCAAAAAGAAACATCTGCTACAGGCGAAAGAGTTTTATATGAAAAGGGGCGGTACCGCTATAGTACTGGCACGTTTCCTGCCTATCGTCCGCACGTTTGCGCCCATTGTAGCAGGTATGGTGCGTATGGACTTCCGCAAATTTTCCTTGTATAACGTCGTGGGGTCGTTTGCATGGGTGGTGAGCCTGGTAACGGCAGGATATTTGCTTGGCGAAAACATGTGGGTGAAAGACAACCTTGAAAAGATTATATTGGCAATAATAATTATACCGCTCCTGCCCGTACTGGCTAAATTGGTTTTAGGCAAAAAACCGAAACCATTAGCGCTGTCGGTTGTTGAGGTAAGGAAGGAACAAATAAAGAAAGAAAAAGCTGAAGCATAATTTTAGCCTGCAAACAGTACGACTATGGAATTTCTGATGCCCGATTTCGCTGATCCCGGAGTATGGATAAGCTTGCTGACTTTGTCTTTCCTGGAGATAATACTGGGCATCGACAATATTATCTTTATTTCGATAATAGCCGGCAAGCTGCCCGTATCGCAGCAGCGCAAAGTGCGCAATGTAGGCCTCCTGTTGGCAATGGTGTTCCGCATCATGTTGTTATTAGGCATCAACTGGATAATTGGCCTTACCGATCCAGTGCTCACATTACCCGCCATTAAGGGACTGTCTGAAGTTGCCATACCACTCAGCTATAAGGATATGATACTCATAGCGGGTGGCCTGTTCCTGATTGTAAAAAGCACCCTGGAAATACATCATAAACTCAGGAAAGACGAGGACACAGAAAAAGAATTTAAGCCGGGGCAAAAGGTAAGCATAGGCCCTGTGCTGTTGCAGATCGTCCTTATTGACGCGGTATTTTCTTTTGATTCTATACTTACTGCCGTGGGTCTTGTAGACAGTGTAATAATCATGATTATCGCTGTAATTGTTTCCATCGGCGTCATGATGCTCTTTGCGGGCCCTGTAGCCAGGATAGTGAACAAACACCCTACGTTGCAAATGCTGGCACTATCGTTCCTGGTAGTAATAGGTGTCGTATTGATAGCGGGCGGCTTCCATCAGGAAGTAAGCAAAGGTATTATCTATACCACCCTGGCATTCTCACTCACCGTTGAAATGCTGAACATAAGGCTGAGAAAGAAGGAGAAAAGTATTGAGCTGAATGATTCCGATAAATTAGGGTGATACCCTACTCTTTACCGGGTTTAGGCATTTCGCCTTTTCTTCCCATGGTTTTTACCTTCAGCAGTTTCACTATGTAAGTGGCTGTTTGCCCGGTATTGGGTTTCATCCAGTGTTCTGCAGGACCACCGGCTTTCAGCATAGAATCTACAGACATTACGATGGTTACACTATCGCCGGGTGTCATTAGTTTCACTACTTCCTGCACATCGGTTTTAGTAGTGGGCTGCTGCATCAGGAAACCTATAGGTTTGCCTTCTCCCGCCTCGCGCGAGCTGTATATTCGGTTACCTTCCACCTCCACATACATATGTGTTTCTACATAATCCCCATACACGGGTTTAGGTTCACTCTGCACGTCCAGCAGCATTTTGTATGCCACACCGCCCGGCAGTTGTATAGCTTCTCCGTCTTTCTGGGCCTGTGCAAGTGTGCTGCATGCCATCATCGTTGCAAAAAATATCTTTTTCATAGATTACCTGTCAGCCATAAAAATAGGGTTTTTAGAAGAATGGCTGTGTAAAACAGCAAAGCCGGGCATTGCAGCCCGGCTTTTTAACAAGTAGTTTAATCTTCGCTTACATATTCGGCTTATGATTCTTCAGGAACTCAATATTCCGTCGTTCCAGTTCCGTCAATTCAGATTGAACATTACTGGTGTGCGGATCATACCATTCGAAGCGGCCAAAATGAGACCTCAGGTCATTGTCAGTGAATATCATTCCGTGACGGGCATATATCTCGTTCAGCATCACTGCATGTCCCCATTTGGTCAGGTATTTGGTATCACTTTCGGTCAGTTCGCGGGTAGACCCTTCAGGATAAAATCCCGGTACATTTCCCCAGTCCATTTGGTCATGCATCTCCCGGAAACGGCGTACTTCCTCGGCACTGTAGCTTTCGATGTTATACAAGCGCCCGAAGTCTTCATCGGGTACGGTTATGGTGGTACCCGTCCTGCCGGCAGCGCCATCTGCTGCCATCGCGTCCAGGGTAGTATCTTCAATAACTGCCGTTGTATCTGTATCTGCATCGGCCATGTCGGCATCGTTGTTACACTTGCAGGATGCAATAAGCAGGAAACTACAGAATGTCAGCACAAGTAGGTGTTTCATAAATATCAAATTTTGGTTAATGTAATTACAACAGCAGAACTGCTATAAATGTTTAATAAAATTTGAATTTGATGCAAAGGCTAACCTGCTCATCTTCTTGATATTGAATATATCGCGGTAGGTTAACATTATAAAAAACGATATAAAATACTATAACTTTTGCTGTTGAACAGTTATTTTGCCATAGCATTTATAACTATTCTAAAATTTTCCTAGTGAATAAACTTATAATAATCTTCCTATTTATGATCACAGGTGGCTATTGTCAAGGCCAAACAATGAACAAAATAAAAGATAGGATAAAAAAATTTGGAGACGCTGTCAATGGTAGCAGTGTGCAAGTAAAAAATGACAAAGTTAATATAAACCTTAATTTTCAAAACAAAGGTAATATCAAGTATAAGGAGAATCCAGACATCAGAACACGTGACGAAATAAAAATAGATAAAAAACAAAAGCTTGTTATAGAAAATGGAGAAATAGAGAACTTCATTTGGCAACCGATTGCAGATTTTGAAAATCACGTCTTTCCATCTTTTATCATAGCATGGGCTTCGTACGAAGGAGATAAAGAAAAAGATATGGGAAGCTCATTAGGGTTTCAAATACAAGGAACTATGCCTGGCACAGTTTTTAAATGGGAAATAGAATGTACTGACAAAAAGTATTTCAATATAGATAGCGGATTTATACGTTATCAATATGCAAATTCCACCCTTAATTTTAAGCCTAAAATTGGATGGGATTTCAGGTATCTTACAAAACACCAAACAAGTGCACCGGTCGGTATCTACTTCAGATTAATAGACCCTTTAACAGGAAAAAAATCTGAGCGACTTGTTAATATTAATTTGAGGAGTATTAATGATTGCATGTACTATTATGATCAGGCATCTTATAGGTACCTATATACGGCTTATATCAATGAAGATCATCCTGAAATTGACAATATTTTAAAAGAGGCACTAGATACAAAAATGACCGATGCCTTTTCAGGATATCAGGAAGGTAGGCGAAAAGTTGATTTGCAAATAGCTGCAATATGGAGGGTACTACATGACAGAGGATTCAAGTATAGTAGTATTACAAACAACTCAGGAAAGGGGTCCAATAATGTCTACGCTCAAACGGTGAGGACTTTCGATAATGCAATAAAAACAAATCAGGCAAATTGTGTAGATGGAACAGTAGTGATGGCATCAATATTAAAAAGAATAGGCATAAGCACTTTTATGGTTATAGTACCTGGCCATTGCTTTTTAGGATATTATGTTGATGATCCCACAAATCCTCAATCGAGTAAAGAAATAAACTATGTGGAAACAACTGCAATGAGTAGCACAACCTATCTAACCCTTTCGAAATCATCTCTTGCCAAATATAATAACACAATCCAAGAAAGCTTGCCAAGAGGCGCAACTCTATCTGACAAAAACAAAGCATATTACCTGCAATTTTTACAAGCAAAAAAGTCTGGTCAACGCAGTTATGATGAAGCTTTAGAAAAAGATGGCATAAATAGTATTACTATGCTTAACGTTAATGAACAAAGGAAGTACGTAAAACCAATTCCTGTTTATTACGATTAGACTATCCTTCCACTCTCCTGATATCCGCACCCAGGGCGTTCAGCCTTTCGTCTATGCGCTCGTAGCCACGGTCTATCTGGTTGATGTTGTGAATGGTACTCTTGCCTTTAGCGGATAAAGCTGCTATCAGCAGCGCCACACCCGCACGTATATCGGGGCTGGTCATGGTAATACCGCGCAGCGGTACCTGCCTGTCCAGACCTATAACTACGGCGCGGTGAGGGTCGCACAGTACTATCTGCGCGCCCATCTCTATCAGCTTATCTACAAAGAACAACCGGCTTTCAAACATCTTCTGGTGCACCAGCACAGTACCCTTGGCTTGTATAGCCGTCACCAGTATGATGCTCACCAGGTCGGGCGTAAAACCCGGCCAGGGGTGGTCGTACACCGTGAGCATGGAACCATCTATGTATTTTTGAATCCGGTAGTGCTCCTGTGCGGGAATATATATATCATCGCCTTGTATAGATAGCTCTATACCCAGTTGCTGAAATGTTTCGGGTATTACACCCAGGTGCTCAATATCTGCATTCTTAATGGTGAGTTCACTTTGTGTCATGGCTGCCAGGCCTATGAATGAGCCCACTTCTATCATATCGGCCAGCATGCGGTGCTCGCAGCCTTTCAGCTTTTCCACACCTTCAACTATAATCTTATTGGAAGCAATGCCACTGATATTGGCCCCCATACGGTTGAGCATATGGCAGAGCTGCTGCACATAAGGCTCGCAGGCGGCATTGTATATGGTAGTAATACCAGGTGTGAGTACAGCCGCCATAATGATATTGGCCGTACCTGTTACAGATGGTTCACCTAATAGAATGGTAGCTCCCTGCATAGCAGAGCCGTCCATAGTAAACAGGCTTTCATCGCTGTCGTATTCAAACCGTACACCCAGCTTCTCAAAACCACGGATATGTGTATCCAGCCTGCGGCGGCCTATCTTGTCTCCACCAGGCTGGGGTATATGAGCTTTCTTGTACCGAGCCAACATCGGGCCCGCCAGCATAACGGCACCCCGCAGCCTGGCCGACTTTTTCTTGAACACCGGATCGGTGAAGAATCCTTCGTTCACATCCGTCGCCTGCAGCGTTACCTTATGTGCATCGGTACGCGTTACAGATACACCCATATCACCCAGTACCTCTATCAGCGTGTTTACATCCAGTATATCGGGCACGTTAGTAAAGGTGACCGGCTCGTTGGTAAGCAAGGCAGCGCACAGCACCTGCAGGGCTTCATTCTTGGCGCCCTGTGCTGTTATCTCACCCTTTAATGCCCTGCCGCCACGTATCTCAAAAGCATCCATTGCCAAGCAGTTTATTTAAACCTGTTTTTGAACTTTTTGTGTTTACTGCCGCCACCGCTGCGCTGTTGTTGCTGTGGTTGTTGCGGCTGCTGTTGCTGGCCGCCTTTACGGTTGCCACCACGGTTTTTATTATTGTTATTGTTGTTGGCGAAGTTCTGGCGATTGTCAAAGTACACGCGGTAGCCACCCTGCTCGTACTGCAGCTTACCTTCCGTAAGTACAGACAATTCATTGCGGATCATATCGTCGTGCACAGGCTCGCGGTGCCAGTTGATATAAGACAGCTTCATGTAATAGCCTATCAGCTGTGTCAGGTTCTTGCGTTTTTCTTCATCGGTTTCAGCCAGTGCCTTTTCTATCAGCGAGTTCAGGTTTTTACCGAAGTGCCTCACCTTAACCCTTGTTTGCGGGTAAGGCAGCGGGTCGGGCTTGCGGAACATCTCTTCTCTGCTAGGGGCGGGGAAGGGGCTATCCACATCCAGTTTGAAGTCTGATATTACATACAGGTGGTCCCACAGCTTGTGCTTATAGTCCTCCATTATTTTCAGGCCCGGGTTCAGCGTAGCCATCAGGTCTATGATCATTTCGGCATAGCGGGTGCGCTTATCCCTTTCGGGAATGGTCATCATATATTCCACCATCTTCTGCACATTGCGGCCATATTCGGGAATCAATAGTTTTTCCCTGGTAGTATTATATTCCATAATAAAATTCGAAGTTTAAAAAAATCAATAAATGGAAAGATGTCGCCGTAGGTATGGCAACTGAAGTCTTTGTAAATGGTACGTCTTACCCTTTATTTGGAAAGTGAGGAGGGATAATATTACCGAAGCAGTACAAAGATAAGGAAAAAACCGGTTTTACCCCTTGGCTATACCGATTCTATCTCACCATCGGCAGATTTATCACTTTCTGTCTTGGCATTTATTTCTTTGATAACGTCATCCAATGTGTTGGCAGCCTCAGTAACACCCTGTAATATCTCCAGGTTCATAGGGTCTTCCGGCTGCTCTTTGTTGAACAGCTGTACCAGGCCCAGTATAGATGCCACCGGGGCACGTACTTTGTGCGACTGTATCCACGCAATATCTTTCAGCGCCTGGTTTTGTGCCTGAATTTTCTGAAAATACAACCTTTGTTCGGTCACATCCTGTATCGTACCCTTTACTGCAGTAATGGCCCCGGAAGGTGCCAATATCAATTGCCCCACCACCAGCAAGTGCTTTACCCCACTGTGCGGAGTATGCACCCTGCAGTAAAAATTTGGGAAGAATTTTTTGATAAAAATGGTGTCTATTACCTTATCCAGGTTTCTGGCATCTTCATCATGTATAATGGAAGAAAGAAGCTGGTATGTGAGTTTCCGGCCATCGGCCACTTCCAGTATTTCCGGCACGGAGTCAGAATATTCTATCTTTTCATTGATCACATCCCATTTCAGGTAACCAAGCTTCGCCAGCCTCTCCGCCTCCTGCAATTGCTCATTGCGTTGGGTCAACTCAGTTTCTATTTCTATCCGGTGCTGTATCTCGGCCTGTATTTCCGCACCTGATCGTAGTGAGAACAGCAAAGGCATATTCTTTATTACTACGAGCACTGTCACCCAGCTAATTACTCCCGTAATGAAACGCACCAAGGCACTTGCACGGTACAGTGGCTTCCAAAACATGAGTGCATCTACAAAAAATGTGATGCCACCGAGAATGACGAATGCTGCAAACAACAGATATAGCCTGTTGAAGCGGAAAGAGTTGTTTTTCCTGATGGCATGTGCCAATATAAACAGCGGTATAACAAAATA
>DATCSV010000360.1:0-5731 GCA_036568285.1 Flavipsychrobacter sp.
CACAAAACCTGATGGGGGGAATACCAAAGTGACTTTCAATTTTAACGTGAAAAACTACGCGTTGAAGAAACAAACGGAAGATGCCGCCTCTAAAATGTGCAATAACTCTGAAAAGGGACAGCATATCCATTTTATATTAGACAATGAGCCCTATGCTGCCTTGTACGAGCCTACACATACGGTAAGCCTGCCCAAAAACTCCGAACATTACCTGCTGGCATTCCTTTCGCGCTCCTATCACGAGTCGCTGAAGAATAAAGAAGCGGCACTGATGTTTCACTTCAAAATAGATGAAAAGGGCAATGTGATGAAAATGGACGACCCTGGCACGCCTATGGTGTTTTACAGCCGTCCCAAAGGTGACTATATAGGCGAGGCCAATACTACCAACCTGTTATTCGATTTCTATCCATGGAATACAGAACTGGGCGGCAATGGCAACAAAGTGCTGGCGCATATACAGGCAGACAACATAGATACTACCATTAGTGTAGATACCTGGCAGGCTTACTTCCTGCACCACCTGCCTACGGGTACACCAAAAATAACGTTAACCCTGGTAGATAAAGACGGTAATAAAATTAACGGGCCAATGACCGAAGTAACGCGTGAATTCACATTGGCTCACGATGAGCCGCTACCCCACTAAACGGTTGTATGCTTCAGGGTAGTTTCCCCCCGGTAATAATGTTGCATCATGTAACGGATGATGCAGCACTTGATGGCCTGAAACCTTACAGTATCAGCCGGACATCTTTTGCCCGGCTGTTGGATGTATTGGAAGAAGGGGGATATGCGACCGCCACATTCAACGATCTGCATACAACAAGAGAAAGAAAGGTCATCATTACTTTTGACGACTGCCCTAAACACCTTTTGGATTTTGCAGTGCCTGAATTGCAGAAGCGCGGTATGAAAGCCGTATTTTATATGCCTACTGCTTACCTTGGCGGCAAAAACGATTGGGATATACCCTTCGGCAAACCCGAGGTAGAGTTGATGGATGAAGCTGACATACGGCATTTGTCCGGCATAGATATGGAAATAGGTTCGCATTCACATTGGCACGTAAGGTTGGGTGATTTGCCGGGCAAAGAAGTGGCTGAAAACCTGCGACAGAGCAAGGAGATACTGGAAGGTATTACGGGTAAGAAAGTGATATCTGTGGCATACCCTTTTGGTTCAGTTCCGGGGAATAAGGACAGATTGCTGAGGGAGGCCGGGTATGAATATGGCTTGTCCATCTATAGCCCTTTTGAAAACCGCTATAGTATCAGGCGGTTTATCTATCATGATGGCGACGACGCTGCCAGGCTGAAAGCTAAGCTGTCTGTAAAGTATAGAATGATGAGGGCCGTGAACGATAAAATACTACACATTAAAAGTTCCCTTGCCCGTAATTGATATGCGAAGAGTATTAATTGTTACACCTTATTTTCCGCCAATAAACGCTCCTGATATGCAGCGTGTACGGATGAGTCTCCCTTATTTCAGGCACAACGGCTGGGAGCCCACTGTTATGACCGTAGATGAACAATATGCTAAGGGATTCAGGGATGAGTTGTTGCTGGAAACAATCCCAGACGATATTGAGGTAATAAAAGTGGGTGCCTATCCTGAACACATCACCAGGAAAGTAGGATTAGGCAGTCTTTCCTTACGCTCACTACCCCATTTCAAAAAAGCAGGTGATGAGTTGTTGAGAAAAAAGAAGTACGATCTTGTTTTTTTCTCTACTTCCATGCATCACGTCTGCGCTTTGGGCAGGCATTGGAAAAAGAAATTTAGCGTACCCTTTATAGTGGATATGCAAGACCCCTGGCGCAACGATTTCCGCATAGGGAAAAAGAAACAAGTGAGTGCATTTAAGTTTTGGATAGCCTACAGCATCAATAAATACATGGAGGCATATACTATGCCCGAGGCAGATGGTATTATTTCCGTATCACAATCATACATTGATACATTAAGAGAACGCTACCCTGCCTTAGAACATGTCCCTGCGAAGGTGATAACCTTCGGTGCATCCACCATCGACTTTGACCTTGTGACTCAAAAACAACTGCAGCCAGCGGCAATAGACAGGGACAACGGGAAGATAAATGTACTGTACATGGGTGCGGTTACACCATTCTTTATTCCTTTGATACGACTGTTCTTCGAAGCGCTGCTGGAACATGGAGCGCCCCTGGATAAATACCATTTCTATTTCATCGGCACATCGTATGTACAGAATTCTCGTATAAAGATGGTGGCCGACCTGGCTGCAGAGTTGAATATCGACGAATATGTGACTGAAATACCCGACAGAGCTCCATATCTCAATGCCTTAGCAACTCTCCGCGCCGCTGATATACTATTTATACCCGGCTCAACAGACGCGGGCTATAATGCATCGAAGGTTTATAACAACATTCTCTCCCAAACGCCGATATTTTCTATTTTTCACAAGAACAGTACGGTAATACCTGCCATAGAGCAGGCGGGCGCCGGCGTGGTACACAGCTTTGACAACCTGGATGACCCCGCAGGTATGAAAAAGGACATATATGAGAAGTGGGTGGAGCTGGTACAAAACAGGAATGAATACAAAGCCAGTGACAAGGCATACGATTTTACTGCTGAAAGAAAGACCAGCGAGATATGTGCTTTCTTTGAGGATGTGCTGAATACGAAAAAGCATAATTAATATGCATCGTGGTGGATAAATTGCCACGCCCAATTCAATCTTTCTTTTTTATTTTGCTATATGCTGAAGCGTAGTTTTCGTAAGGGAATTATAGAGGCGGGTTGTGATGAAGCAGGACGTGGTTGCCTGGCAGGACCCGTATTCGCAGCTGCAGTCATATTGCCTCCCCGCTTTTCGCATCCCCTGCTTAATGACAGCAAGCAGTTGACCGAAGAAGAGCGAAATATCTTGCGACCTGTTATTGAAAAGAAGGCGCTGGCCTGGTCTGTAAGTATGTGTACCCACGAAGAGGTGGATGAAATCAATATTCTGCAAGCGTCTTTCCGCGCCATGCACAGGGCAGTAGACGGGCTGAATGTAAGGCCGGAACTATTGCTAATAGACGGTAACCGTTTTGCTGCATATTTTGGTATCATGCACCAATGCGTGATACAAGGAGACGCTACCTATATGTCCATAGCTGCGGCGAGTATACTGGCTAAAACACATCGCGACGAGTTTATGCTCAATTTGCACAACGATTACCCCCATTATGGGTGGGATACCAATAAGGGGTATGGCACTATATACCATCGCAGGAAATTGCAGGAGCATGGAATGTCTCCTTATCACAGGAAAACTTTTAAGTGGACTGAAGTAGCGGATAGTATTGTCGGAACCGTTGAACCGGGTTAAGACAGCGGGAAGCAAATCTCGAAAATTGCGCCATTAGGCTCATTATCCCTTACTGTTATTTTGCCTTTGTGTTGTTTTACTATCTTTAAAGTAAGGTACAGGCCCAGGCCGGTACCCTTTGCCTTCCGCGTTTCCTCGCTGCCTATGCGGTAAAACTTATTGAATACTTTGGACTTTTCACTATCGGGTATGCCCGGCCCATTGTCTGCTACTATAAGTGTTGCATGGCCGTTTTTTTCTTCCACCGATACCTTTACCGGTTTGCCTGGCGGTGTATATTTCACTGCATTCTCCAGCAGGTTATTCACTGCCATTTGCACCAGGGTCTTGTCGCCTGTGATATTAAAAGAGCCTGCGTCAACCATTTCAAACCTGCCCGGATAGCTGTGTGAATAGTCAGAGACACTATCTGCTACCAACTGCGAAAAATTAAATTGCTCCCGGGCCGGCTTGTATTGTCTTCCCTCCATCTGGGAGGCCAGCAACATATTATTACATAGGTCGTTCAGCCTGTTCGATTCAGTGACACATCGGTCTATTAGTAATTTTCTTTTGTCTTCGTCCAGCTGATGGCGGGCCATTGTTTGCAGGTTCAACTTTACGGCAGCTATCGGTGACTTTAATTCGTGTGTTACCGCCATCATAAAATTATTCTGCTGCCGCGATAGCCTGATACTGCGCCTGAATGACGTATACACCACAGCCGCCCCAATAATAATTACGAGTAAGAATGTTGAGCCTTCTCCCAGGTATTGCTTGCTGCGGGTACTGCGTTTGTCCTGTATGTCCTTTAGCCTGGAATAATATGTGTCAGCTTGTGTAGTGCTGTCTATGGTATGCCTCAGGTTCTCATATTCCAATTCATATATTGTCTGGCTTTTACGTTCCAGGCTCACGCCCCAAAATATCAGGGCAGATACAACGTAAACGAATAGGAGTATATGTGCAGTAGTGAACAGACGCATGTTGCAATCTTTGCTATGAATGCTAAGTTACTGCATTGGGCGCTTTTCTACGCGTAATCCGACCTGCAATACATCGGGTAATGGATTGACACGCATATTGTGGCCGAACTTTATCTCCCACATTCCCGCTTTGCGCAGCATTACGGTATCTCCTTCGTGCGAGATAGGCATCCGTTGCTCCCATATTTCGCCCATGCCCCTGCCCAGCCACTTGCCGGACGGCTCCGCCAGTGGTATTTCGATACGCGTACGTTCGAAAGTGGTATCGCCGGGCTTTTTGGTGTATATCATCAGCCAGATGTTAGAATAAGGGTAAGCCTCGGTATGCCTGATGAGAAAATGCAGGTTGTACAAAGCATTGGTATCTGTTACTTCGAACTTAAAAGAAGGTTCGTAGTTATAATCCCATTTGTTTCCGGGTATGGAGTATTCCTTCTGATAATAAGGCGAGGAGAGGCAGCTATTGAATAAAAGAACAATAGCCAGTGGTATGATTATCTTATAAATTTGCTGCATGTATTTCGCTCAAGAATGACTGTCCTGCAAAACTATACTTTGTTACAGGATATTTAATATCTGTTCTTTGGCTTTTTCCAATTCGTCTTTCATGCTGATGACCAGCTGCTGTATCGTGGCATCATTTGCCTTGGCACCCAGGGTGTTTATTTCGCGCCCTACCTCCTGTATCACAAAGCCCAGCATTTTACCTTTGGCAACCTCTTCCTTGGCTACCATCTCGTAGAAGTATTTACAGTGTTGGCTCAGTCGGGTTTTTTCTTCCGAGAAATCCATGCGCTCCAGGTAGTATATCATTTCCTGCTCAAAACGGTTCTGGTCCATTTTATCCTTGCCCACATATTCGTTCATCGACTGGTTGATGCGCGCACGTATCTTTTCTACTCTTCCAGCTTCGAGGGGTAATATTTTTTCAAGCAGGGCCTCGATATTTTTTATCCTGGCCTGCAGGTCCGCGTGCAGTGCGTCACCTTCGTGCTTGCGGTGCACCATCAGGATGCGTGCGGCCTCTTCTACCGTAGCTTTCACTACCAGCCATTCATCTTCAGGCAACATATCCTGGTCAGCGGCTACCACTTCCGGCATGCGCATGATAGTAGATAGCGTATTATCCTGCGGGATATTTAATTGCTCTGCTATCTGGCGCATACTGTTGTAATAAAAAACAGCCAGGTCGGTATTAACAGTCATAGGCTTGCTGGCGCCCTCCTGCTTAATAGTTACCGTCAGGTCTATAGTGCCACGATATAATATATTACTCAACAGGTTGCGTATATCCAACTCATAGGCACGAAGAATTGGTGGCAGTTTGGTCATCATTTCAAACTGCTTCCCGTTCAGTGATTTTATTTCTACCACTATTTGTTTGCTGTTGGCGCGCGCTTCG
>DATCSV010000361.1:0-5604 GCA_036568285.1 Flavipsychrobacter sp.
GCCAGGATGCTGCATATAAGGCGGCCCACCACAAACCCATCTTCTCATTTACAATACGCCTGCCTGCATAAAACAACACAAGTAGTGTAATAACACCAACCAATGCATTAGGGAATCGGGCACCATATTCACCAACACCAAACATCTTCATGGCCATTACCTGCATCCAGATAAACAGTGGCGGCTTCTCCCAAAAAGGACGATAGTCTATCTGCACCTGGAGGTAATTGTCAGTAACCATCATCTCCCGGGCGCACTCAGCAAAGTTTATTTCATCCCAATCGAACAGGTGTACCTGCCCCAACAGGGGGAAAAACAGGATAGACGCTATAACAGCTATTATTAAATACCTGGAGAAAGCAGAAGACATAAGCAATATTACTACTTTTTAAAAAACACAGATTGATACCGGTTCATGAGGCTCACTACTAAAACCGAGAATCCGGCACCTAAAATGCTGCCGGCATAAACATCCCGCATAAAATGTACCGCAAGGTATATACGCGAATAAGCCACAAGCAGTGCCAAAATAAATAACACGAGACCCCAAACCCTGTGCCGTGCCGGCAGTAATATAGCCAGGAATGTAAAAAAGGCAAATGCCCCACAGGTGTGGCCGGATGGGAAACTATGCTCCATATGCCTGGGCCAATCCGGCAGCAGATGTATCCAGTCAACCTCCCCAAAAAACTTAAGTGGACGCGGAGCATCCATACTCCTCTTTATCACCTGGGTGATAACAGACGGCACTATGGCGCTCAATAAAGCTGCTGTAAAATACCACCAGTTACGGAGGCTGCTTTTGCCCAGCAATACCAGCAACACCAAGGCTATAACAATGCCTTCGCCCAGCATTGTGCTGTTATACATCAGTACATCAAGAAAAGGGGTGTGGTTCTGATTGATGAATCTGAATATAGATTCGTCGCCGGCATTAATAAGAAGCAACGCGCCCACCACCAGCCATATACCAAATGGAACCAAAAACCAAAGATTATATGACGTGTAAGGCTTCTGCAAATCAATTCTTTTTGAACAACCCGGCAATGGAATTCCAGATTCTCATATACCATTCCTTAGAGAACACCTGGGAGTCGTTGCGGGCCTGCTGTATGAGAATAAAGGCTATAGGCAGCAGCATGGCTGTTGCCATCCACATACCCATCCATGTTTCTAATGCTCCGGTGCGGGCCAGCTTTTCGCCGGTGATAGACATAATATGAAAGACTACAAAGAACGCTATTGCCACCACCAATGGCATGCCTAAACCACCCTTGCGAATAATAGCACCAAGAGGGGCGCCGATGAGAAACAATAATACACAGGCAAAAGAAAGCGTGAATTTCCTATGTAATTCTATCTTGAAAGTGGCATAGTTCATCTGCCTGATAATGATATCCGATACTGTCACTTCTACCAGGTTTTTGCTGCTGCGTGCGTGGCTCGAAGCCAATTGCAGCGTTCGCATTCTTAACGAGTCGGGTACTACCGATATGAAGGAGGAATCATAGGTTTTACCCGGGCTTTGAACAGCGGCCAGTTTAGTTGTCAACTCTTTAGTACTGTCTTCTGCTGCCAGCGAAACATATGGCGATATATAGCCGTACACTTTATCCGGTATTTTTTTGGTGTACCTGTCGGCGCTGTCTATTTCATGTACCAGCTGCTTTACATTCATCATCTGGTAAGCATTCTTAAACAGGTCCTGGTTGGTACGTTGGAGCTTAAACGACGACAGGTCAAATACCTTATCCCACTTTTTAAAGTACATACGCACCTGCTCATTCTTCTCAGACCCGTCCTTATTGGTATATTCCTCATACCTCCACCCCTCTTTCAGCCTGAATATCATGTATGACTTGTCTGCTGCAGAGAGCATTTCTCCCTCTTTGGCAATGGTCACCTTATCATTACCCATACCACTAGTATGGTCGTATATTATCACATTCCGGATAGTGCGGCCATCATTATCTTTCTCCCCCACCCTTATCGAGTAGTTTTCTATATCCTGGTTAAATTGTCCCGCCCTGAGGTTAAATGCCGGTTTTGAATTGCGAAGGTCGTACAGCAACGACAAAGCCCTTAGGTTGGCATAAGGTATCACATTGTTGTTGAATACGAAAGCCAGTGCGCTGATGCCGATAATAAAAAACAACAGTGGTCTCATGAAGCGCAGCAAGGATATGCCTGCAGATTTGATGGCCACCAGTTCAAAGTTCTCTCCCAGGTTACCAAACGTCATAATAGACGCGAGTACAATACCTAACGGCAAAGCAAGTGGCACCAGCGTGGTAGACATATAAAACAGCAGTTGGATGATCATCCACGCTCCTAACCCTTTACCCAGCAGCTCGTCCATGTACAGCCAGAAAAACTGCATCACAAGTACAAAAAGGGTAACAAAGAATGTAACTATAAAAGGGCCTATAAAGCTCTTAATAATTAATATGTCCAGCTTTTTAATCAATCAGGCTAAATTTTGACAAACCTAATTAAAAACATGGCTATTTCATTGTACCCCATAGCATTATTAACCAAACATTGAGGATTACCGATATATTACCATCGGCTGCCTTACCGTATATTGCAGCCTTTCAAACGATAAAGTTGGTACAGATAGTTGAAATTAAGCCCGGGCACAATGCAGCAATGGCAGACATTATCAGGCGTAGCCTCGAAGAATTTGATATAGACCTTCAGGGTACGGTATATGTAGATCCTTACCTTGATGATATGTACAGCCACTTTACAGTACCGGGCAAAGTATATTTTATTGCTGTTGAAGATGGCGTAGTATTGGGTGGCTCAGGCATAGCGCCGCTGGACGATGTGAATGTGGAAGTATGTGAACTGCAAAGAATGTTTGTGCGAAAAGATGCAAGAGGTAAGGGCGTAGGACAAATGCTCATGGAAAAATGCCTGGATGCCGCTAAGCAAATGGGGTTTAAGCGGTGTTACCTGGAGACATTTGCGGATATGCACAAAGCCATTGCCTTATACGAAAGGAATGATTTTAATTACCTGGATGCTGCTATGGGCAATACCGGGCACTTTGCCTGCAAAACATGGATGCTGCGGGATCTGTAGCAACGGGCTGTTTATCGGTAGCAGGTTTGGTTACGTTTCATTTCCTCTATGCGCCTTGTCCAGTCCTCCTGCTTATCAATGATGGTACCATGCTCTGTTTCCAGGTCGTACATATTTTGCATGTCACCAGTTTCCTCCTGTACCTTGGCCAGCATATCTCTTAATTGCTGTTTATAATTGGCAGGAGAGAACTCCGCCTTTTCAATCTGTTGTTTCAGCATACAGGCCTTTAATGCTGTGATATCGAAATGCAACTGCTCGTGTTGCAACGTGGTCACATTCTTACCATTATCTTTCATCCAGGAGCGGGCCCTATCGAAATACACGGTCAATATCACATTCACATTAGTATTCTTGCGTAAGCTTGAGGCCTGTATCTTCATGCCTATACCACTAAGAGTGGCGGCGGCACCTATACTCGCATCATCCGGTTCGGCTTCAAAGTCGGTAATAAAAAGCTTCCTGTTTTTACTATAGGCTATATGGGTTTTCTGTTCCGAAAGGCCCGACATGGCCACCTGGACGGTTACTGTAGGCTCAGCACTGATCGTTTGCTTGTTTTTGGCCATCCAGCTATCAAACTCTTTCAGGTTGCCTGTTATATTGTCCTTTACCAGCTTCTCTATATACGGTGCGGCATTTGTCACGGATTGAGCAAAAGCATTGCCACTATATTCCAGCAGTTTAGACTCTCCGGCATAGTAGGCTATAGTCACACTAAGCTCAAACTGGCGCTTACTGCCCGCAGCTTTTTCCTTTACTTCAAACTGGTTGACATGCATACTAACCGGGATAGAATTTTCAGCCATTGGAACAGCCACAAATGCCTTAATCCCATCTGCAAGCCCGCCATCAACCGCTACCGGTCCGTCGCTCACTTTGCCAATTGAGCCGGTAAAGGTCCTGCTGTCAACAACTTCTGTAATATGAAAGTGGGCTGGTGTATAGGTGCTCTTGTCGCCGGCAATATTTATCATGAGCATATCCTGCCCCACAGAACAAATAGGGGCTAAACCGAACCCCAACAGTATAGCTAAAAAGACTTTCATTCAATAGTATCCAGGTAAAAATAACGGTTATTCAATTCCATTATTCCCGCAGTTATGTTAAAGTTGCATCAATCAAAACTGCCTGCTGTCTCTTTAAAGAACTCAGTTACCCTATGCGTTTTACGGATGGGCTTGCCCTGTTCTAACATCCTGCGTGTTTTCCAATAACCGTTCTCGTCATATTCATACAAGTAGCTGTAGTCGTATTTGTACATAGCAAACGTTAGCTCTGACACAGGTAATCCTCTCTCGTTATATTTTATTGTGCCCGATTCAACAATTCGTTTGTTTGAGTCAGCCACATTGAACTCTACCAGCCTGCCCTCTTTATCGTATACCTTGCCATGCATTCCCATTATTTTGTACTGACCTGCATAATCATACTCGTTGATTTGCACGTAGCCGTTATCCAACGTATCGTAGCTGTATTTCAGACTGGATTCGTATTGCAGCGTATTTCCGTTTATTTCCTTTTTCACCAGGTTACCTGCAGCGTCATACTCGTACCGCACAAAGCTTAGAAGCACCTCATCCCTATCTCGTATCTTAACATTAAACACCCGGTTGTTGCGATAAAAGTATTGCACCCGGCCCTCCTTCCGCCCTTTCCTATCGTAGTACAATTGCTCATCTACCTTCCCGTGCCGGTTGTACCCTATATATACGGAATCAGACATTTTATCATCAACAAAGCGGACAACACCCGACAGTTTATCTTCCGGTCCGTAGTGATATTTAGTCTCCCTACTGACAATGGTTTTACCCTTTTCATCGAATGAATCTGATCTGAGGCTAAGCAGATGACCATGTTCGTTAAAGGTGTAATTAGTTTCCTTGCTTTTTGTTAGCAACGTATCAACAAATACCGTTGAGTCCGGCATCACCCTGTCCTGTAGCCGGATGGCATATTGGATAGTGTATACTGACTGAACATTGGCCGGCAAATGAAAATTTGCCCAACCGAGCATTTCAGGCAGGGCAGTCTTATCCTGCGCTACAGACGGCGCAATAAATATTAACTGTAATAGACAAATCAACCTGGTCATTATTCAATCTGTTTTGGGGAAAAGCGAAATGAAGCGACCCACTCAATCTAATATAGTGAAAATGCGATAAAAGCCCGGCTATAGTGGTTCGTATTATATAAAGATTAACAGGCGGTGTCGTAACTTTGCTTAAATTAGCATTAAAGAAAAGAACAAAAATGGACGATCAAAGCAAACCTTATAGCGACTACACGGTATTGAGCAGCGAACAAAAGACCGGCTCGCTATCCAAAACTTTCATGGCAAACGTGTTCATCTGGATGTTTGCAGCGTTGGCTATATCTGCGGTTATGGCATTTGTTTTTGCCAACAATATGTACCTCATGAACTTCCTGGTAACTGAAACCGGGCTCAGCATATTGGGCTGGGCGGTCATGCTGGCACCGCTTGGCTTTGTGATGGCCATGTCGTTTGGCTATAAC
>DATCSV010000362.1:0-2505 GCA_036568285.1 Flavipsychrobacter sp.
CCCAGGTGGAATACACCGGTATATTCTTTTGGCAACTTCTGGTATTCAACAATTTTCTTGGTGAATTTGCCCGTACAGCATATCAACAACCCCGTAGCCAGAGGATCTAAAGTGCCCGCGTGCCCGATCTTTACCTTTAACAGCTTCTTTAACTTGTTGACGGCATCGAAGGACGTCCATTCGTACGGTTTATCCACTAATATCACACCACCATCCTTCAATTCTGCTAACGAGGGCATATGTTTCATGGGTGCAAAGATACCGCCTATGGCGAATAGAGCTATAAATAATTAGTAGACCATGTTTCGGCAATGGCCCATTATCTTTGCATTATGTCTTTTTTTACGCAGAAGGGGAAGCCATTAGTGGTAGCAGGGCCGTGCAGCGCTGAGTCAAAAGAACAGGTATTTGCCGTAGCAGAAGCTATAAAAGACCTGCCGGTACAACTGTATCGAGCGGGGGTATGGAAGCCACGCACCCGGCCGGGCTCGTTCGAGGGTATGGGTGAAGAAGCGTTGCAGTGGTTGAAAGAGCTGAAAGAAGCATATAATATTCCGGTAGCTGTAGAGGTAGCTACACCGGGCCATGCAGAACTGGCCCTGAAGTATGGTATGGACGTATTATGGTTGGGCGCAAGGACGACTGTTAATCCATTCCTGGTGCAGAGAATAGCAGAGACTTTACAGGGCGTATCGATACCTGTGATGGTAAAAAACCCTGTTAACCCTGATGTAGACCTCTGGCAGGGGGCCATTGAGAGAATTGCGGCAGCGGGTATTACTGATATAGCCGCTATACACAGGGGGTTCTCTACATACAATGCGGCATCAGCCTATCGCAACCAGCCTAACTGGCCTATACCCATCGAGTTGAAAAGGAGATTGCCCGAACTCCCCATCATTTGCGACCCAAGCCACATTACCGGCAACCGGGCTATGGTGGCAGGTATAGCGCAAAAAGCCATGGATATGGGCTTTGAAGGGTTGATGATAGAAACACATATTCACCCGGACAAGGCACTCAGCGACTCTGCACAGCAAATAACGCCTGCCGCACTGTCGGAATTACTCGCTCAACTGGTGGTACGCCAGACAGGCGGCGATGAGCTAAGCAAAGAGCTGGGGCTGGAATATCTGCGACAGGTAATGGATGGTATAGACGCTGAAATAATAGACCTGATAGCCCGCCGTATGGAACTGAGCGAAAAAATAGGCCTGGTTAAAAAAGAATGCAACCTGACCGCTTACCAGCCTGAAAGATGGAATGAAATAGTGGAAACAAGGGGACAAAGAGCTGAAAGAGCCGGTATTTCCAGGCAATTCATTATTGAGTTATATGAGAAAATACATCATCACAGCATCAGCAAACAACTGGAAATATTGCAGGGTTTGATAAAAGAGCTAAAAAGCTAACTTTACTATCCCTAAATAACATCAAAAAGTATTGGCACTCAAGCAACATAAAGACGACCGGGTAAGATTTGAGCAACAGGTGGATAATTCCCGCTCATACGTTCTGCCATTCATAGCAGGAACTAAAAGTTTAGGCCCCGGGATAAACGTCCTGGAAATAGGATGTGGAGAAGGAGGTGTGCTCGTGCCTTTTGCTGAAGCGGGCTGCCATTGTGTAGGGGTAGACCTGGACCCCAAACGCATTGACCTGGCCAATGGTTTCCTGGAAGAGTTTGTGCAAAAAGGTAATGCGGAGTTCCTGTATAAAAATGTGTACGATGATGATTTCCTGTCCAGGTTCAAGAACCAGTTTGATGTTATTATTCTGAAAGACGCGATCGAACATATACCCGACCAGGAATTGTTTATCCCGTACCTGAAGAACCTGCTGAAGCGTGACGGACAAATATTCTTTGGTTTCCCGCCCTGGTATATGCCGTTTGGCGGCCACCAGCAGATAGCTACAAAGAAGATAGCCATGATGCCCTACTACCACATATTGCCCAGGCCTTTTTACAAAAGATTGCTGAAAATATTCGGTGAAACCGACGGCGTGATAAAAGAGCTGATGGAAATATATGACACCCGCATCAGTATTGAAAGGTTTGAACGTATCATCAGGAAAAGCGGGTTACAGGTATTGCAGAAACAGCACTTCCTGGTTAACCCGATATACAAATACAAATTCGGCTGGAAACCGATGAAACAGTTGAGGATCATTTCGGCAATACCTTATGCGCGTAACTTCCTTACTACCTGTGTGTATTACACGGTAGGCATATCATGAGTTCCAGATGGCCCATGAAGCTTCTGCCTGTATTTCTAGCATCTCCATGCCATTTTTGATAGCTGCACCCTGTTGCCTGCCCTTTTGTAAAAAAGCGGTTTCTTCAGGATTATAGATGAGATCGTACAACAGATGCCCATCGCTTATTGCACTATATTCTATGGGCGGATAGCTCTCTGTGGCCGGGTACATCCCCAGTGGAGTGGTATTAATGATAAGCTTGTGCTCTGCTATTATGCCGGGCTCCAGTTCGTTGTATGTTATAAC
>DATCSV010000363.1:0-3117 GCA_036568285.1 Flavipsychrobacter sp.
TTACCTACAGTCCACCGCAGATAGAGAAAATTGAAGAACTGGGCATAGAAGTGAACCTGGGTACTTCAGCAGACGGGTACGGCACCGACCAGCCGATGAGCATAGGCGAACCCGCTCCTGATAACGCCGCCACCACCAGCGCCAGCAGCACTGCCAATACCGACCTTCCCGCCAATGTGCTGGAAAGCAGCGACCCCGATGCGCCTGCTGTGAATACTACGGAAACGAAAAAGACAACCAATACCAATAATACTGCCAACAACAATACCCGCAACCGTAACGACCGACCTGCCAACAGTAATAATACCCGGCAGCAGGCCCGCTATGTATATGGCGGAAGCACAGGTACAGGTGGCAATAACGCCGCTACAGACGCAAAGGGCAGCAGCGAAGGTAATACTACCGGCAATGGCGACCGCGGCGTACCGGGCGGCACACCCGGGGCAGATAACTATGAAGGTACGCCCGGCAGTGGCGGCGGCATCAGCCACAACATAAGCGGGCGCAATATCGTAGCCTTTCCACCCAGGGAGGCAGAGTTTAAAGAAGGAGGCACTGTCGTAGTGCGTATTACCGTTAACCAGGCGGGAAACATCACGAATAAGCGAATTGTGTCTACCAGTAGTTCGCAATTGAGCGAGCTGGCCCTGAAAAAAGTAAACAGCATCCGATTCAACAAAAGTGAAACAGCGCCTGAAGAACAATTCGGGAATATTACCTTTGTATTCAAAACCCGTTCCTGAGGTAATGCAAACATCTACCAGCTACGAGCAGACAGTCAACTATTTGTACGAACAGCTACCTATGTTCACTCGCATAGGGGCAGCCGCCTTTAAGAAAGATCTGACCAATACTATTAAATTGTGCGCTGAGCTAGGCAACCCGCAGGAGCGTTTTAAGAGCATACATATCGCCGGCACCAATGGCAAAGGTAGTGTCAGCCATATGCTGGCGGCTATTTTCCAGTCTGCCGGGTACAGGGTAGGTTTGTACACATCCCCCCACCTGGTCGATTTCAGGGAACGGATACGAATAGATGGTGAACCCGTAAGCCGCGAGTGGGTAGTGGATTTTGTAGCCAACAATAAAAATTTAATTGAAGAGGTAGAACCCTCTTTCTTTGAAATAACGGTAGCTATGGCCTTTGCAGCTTTTGCAGAGCAGGAAGTGGATATAGCGATAATAGAAACCGGTATGGGTGGCAGGCTGGACAGTACTAATGTTATAACGCCGGTACTATCTGTCATTACTAATATAGGTTACGACCATATGGATTTCCTGGGCAATACATTGGCTGAGATAGCAGGCGAAAAAGCCGGTATCATAAAAACAGGTGTGCCGGTTGTAATTGGTGAACAGCATGCTGAAACAGAAAAGGTATTCTTTGAACATTCTGTACACAAACAAAGCGTACTCTACTTTGCCGAGAGCATGTGGGATATGGTACGTACAGGCAGCAACCTGCAACACCAATCCTTCAAGACCATACACAGGGCACGCAGAGAAATGCACGATATGACTACCGACCTGCTGGGCGACTACCAGGCAGCAAACATTAAAACCGTATTAGCTGCGAGAGAAGTACTGGTGTCAACAGGGATAGCAGAGCTACCGTTGGATGTCACTTTATCAGCCCTGTCGAAAGTAAAAAAACTCACCGGCTTGCGTGGCAGGTGGGATGTGCTGCAAACAGAGCCACTAATAATTGCTGATGTAGCGCATAACGTCGCGGGGCTCACCGGTGCTATGAAACAATGGACTAGTGTCAAAGCCGCTAAAAAACACATAGTCACCGGCTTTGTAAAAGACAAAGATATACGCGCAGCGCTGACGCCATTCCCTAAAGACAATATCTACTATTTCTGCAATGCAGATATCCCTCGTGCATTACCCGCCGGCCAGTTGCAGCAACTTGCTGCCGAACAGGGATTGCAAGGCAATGCTTACAGCAGTGTGGCTGAGGCCGTACGCGCAGCGCGTGAGGCATTGGACAAAGACGATGCTCTCCTTATAACCGGGAGTGTGTTTGTAACCGGTGAAGCTATAGACTACCTTAACGTCAATAACGGCCTGCTTTTCCCTACTGCAACTGTATAATCGTCTTATGCCTTACATGTTTATACATGATATAAACTACCATAACAAATAAACACCCAAATGTTTTAACTATGTGTTGGAATTATTGACAATGGTTTTTATCTTGTTGAATCACACATCATCATTACGAACATTTTGTCAAACAAAAGTTTTACAAGGGTGTTATCAATAATCAGCTGTAAAAACACCGCGCATCGGCCGTGGCTGGAGAGTTCACATTTAAGGGTCGGATATTTTCACTGATGAAAGAGCAAGTTACTCAGCATGATAGGGAAGAAGAGCAGGCGCTCAAAGCCAGTGAACACAAGTTCCGTTCGCTGATAGAACATAGCGCTGATGCAATAATGGTAGTAGACGAACATTCCGTGCCGGTCTTTGCGAGTGACTCACTGTACCGCATTATGGGGTATTCGCCAGAAGACGTGTTAGGCGTATGTTCGTTAAAATACGTACACCCGGACGACAAGTCGCTTCTTGAACAACACATTCAAAATGTAATTAATAATCCCGGCGAGCCTATCAGCATCATCTACCGCCGAATAAAAAAGGACAAGTCGGTGATATGGTGCGAAGGCATTGCCATCAATTTTCTGGACGACCCTGCTATTAATGGAATAGTTGTCAATTTCAGGGATATCACAGAAAGGGTAAGAGCGGAACAGGCATTGCGCCATAGTGAAAAGAAATTCCGTTCCCTGATACAAAACTCTTCTGATGTAATCGTTGTGACCGACGAGGACATGAATATTGTATATATCAGCGACTCTGTGTACAGGATAACCGGGTATCAGCCTGACGAAATAATTGGGCTGAAATCTATGCACTTTGCGCATCCTGAAGACCGCGAACGATTGCATGAGTTTGTAGATACCGTAAAGAATACACCCGGCATACCTCAAAGGATAGTATACCGTACACTCAAAAAAGACGGATCGATAATCTGGTGCGAACGAGTGAGCACCAACCTGCTGGACGACCCCGCTATTCATGGTATCGTTTCCAATTTCAGAGATGTTACGG
>DATCSV010000364.1:0-3396 GCA_036568285.1 Flavipsychrobacter sp.
CGTAAAGAAAGCAATAAAAGAAAAGCACAGCAGCGGCGACCTGCTAACCTTTCCCCTCATACTTGGTATCATCATAGGGCGTATCGGCTGTTTCACCACCGGTGTACATGAAGAAACATATGGTTTGCCCACTTCATTACCATGGGGCATGAATCTTGGAGATGGGATATTAAGGCACCCGGTTACATTATATGAAATATTATTCCTTATTGCCGTCTGGATAGGATTGGTTCAGCTCGAAAGACGCTATGAACTTACCGAGGGCAGCAGGTTTAAACTATTCATGATAGCTTATTGCCTGTTCCGTTTCCTGCTGGATTTCATCAAACCCGGCTGGCGATACTTTGCTGGTTTAGGAACTATACAGTTAACCGCACTGCTGGGATTATTATATTACATCCGTTATATTTCAAAACCATCCTTATTAGTACGATTTAAACGCTGATCTTATGCCTGTACGCAAATACACTTACTACGATTATACTATAAGCCTTTGCCCCGTTTGCCTGAAGCGCATCGAAGCGAAAATAGTGTTTGAAGATTCGAAAGTGTTCATGCTAAAAACATGTCCTGACCACGGCTTTCACAAAGTGCTGATAGCTACAGATATAGAATATTACAAAAACATCCGCAACTATAACAAGCCATCAGAAACGCCTCTGAAATTCAATACAAAGGTGCATTATGGTTGCCCCTATGATTGCGGTTTATGTACCGATCATGAGCAACATAGTTGCCTTACATTGATAGAAGTAACGGACCGGTGCAACCTGGCCTGCCCCACTTGTTATGCTATGTCTTCGCCGCACTATGGCAGGCACAGGACACTGGAAGAAATAGAACAGATGCTGGACATAATAGTGGCCAATGAGGGAGAACCTGATGTGGTACAGATAAGCGGCGGCGAGCCTACCATACACCCCCAGTTCTTTGATATACTGGATATAGCAAAAAAGAAACCTATCAAGCACCTCATGATTAATACCAACGGCATACGCATTGCCAACGACCCGGGGTTTGCGGAAAGACTGGCCACTTATATGCCCGACTTTGAAGTGTACCTGCAATGGGACTCTTTCCGGCCTGAAGTACTTGAGACATTACGCGGGAAAGACCTATCGGACATCCGATACAAGGCCATTGAAAAACTGAATGAGTTGAACCTTTCCACAACTCTGGTCATGACATTGCAGAAAGGTTTGAACGACGATGAAATCGGACAATCTATAGAATACGCCTTGCAACAACGTTGCGTGCGGGGTGTTACTTTCCAGCCTGTACAAATAGCCGGACGCTTTGAGCACGACCCTGAAAAGAACAGGCTCACACTTACCGATGTACGTGATGGAATATTAAAACAAACGGATATTTTTAATCCCAACGATATACTACCGGTACCATGCAACCCGGATGCCCTCGCAATGGGATATGCACTTAAACTAAACGGAAAAGTATTTCCGCTTACCAGGTATATAGACCCGCTGATGTTGCTTGATAGTTCTAAAAACACAATTGTGTACGAACAAGATGAGAAACTTCATGAGCACATACTGAAAGTATTCAGCACAGGAATATCAGTGGACAGGGTAACGGAAGACATGCACCAGTTGTTATGCTGCCTCCCGCAGATAGTCGCGCCGGGGTTAAGCTACGAGAACCTGTTTCGGGTAATAATTATGCGATTTATAGACGCCTATGATTTTGATGTAAGGGCCATCAAAAAATCATGTGTACATATTGTCAGCAAGAGTGGACAGATTATACCGTTCGAGACAATGAACCTGTTTTATCGTGACGAGAAAGAAACGTATCTTGAAACCTTAAAATCAGGCTTCACTCCAATAAGGTAGTATGAGTTCTGCTGTTGAAATAGGCATTGTCATGTTAGCTGCATCATGTGTATTATTGGTGTTGGCTGTACTGTTTTTATTAATTGCGCTTGTCAATAAAAACTTAAGAAAAATACCTAAGTACCTGTTTCTTACTTCGGGCATATTACTACTGATAAGTTTCGGACTATGCACAAGGGGTTAGATACAATACTGATTTTAAGCGTCGCCACCCAACACCTTACCCGGCAGCAAGTCCCCTGACTTGCGATAGCTTTATCTTTATTGCTTAAGCCAGGACTGTACATTAACTATTTCGTAAATAATTTACTTTTGGCTTAATGTATGCAAATAGGTTTATAGGTGTACTTCTTCTTTACATCCTCCTTACAACCCCATTTAAGTCAGGAGCGCAAGGTAAAACCATTATAATTGACACACTTACCGGTTTCATACCTGCTGATCTTGATGATTCCAAAAATCGGTATGGCTGGTATGAATTGTCTATGAATAATCGGTATGACGGAATGGAAGAATTATACTCAGAAAACATTGACACGACAGTTTTCCCAAACGTGATAATAACAGGATTTACAGAAAATGATATAAGGCTCCGGTTGGATAATAAGGGTGGAATATTTGAACTTAGGGGGGTGCAAAAGCTGGTTGGTGATACTATCAGAATTAATAAATGGAGGATATACCGCAACGGCCTTACCGATACCCTGAAAGGGTCTTCCGGCTATTACAAACAAATTAATGACAGCCTGGTGCCAAACTCAGGAAAATTCAAAGATTTTGTCAGGTACAAAAAACATAATGGGGTTACTTCGTTAGCTACTTTAGAAATAGTTTTAAATGACAAATTATATGTCATTCCTGTAGCAACTCAAAAAAGCGAATCTGAAACATGGGGGCACGGGCATAAGCCATACGCCAAATATGAACGGTATATAGTCGGAAAATCTAAAAAGAAAGTAAATCGATTCAAAAGAATAGTTGCCGGCCATACAACTACAGCGTGGTTATTTGAGGCGACTTTGGACTTGCAAAATTAAAGGGATTACCACCATGTACCTGCCCATACATAAACTTGTAAAACACAACAAATTTACGTATATTTACATTTAATACCACCTGCTTATCAAGCAGGGTATAGAAGCTCTTTGATATGAAAACATACAACAAAATGCAACCTCTGCGCAAGCGGCAATTTGTTTCGTCTTGTTACAGCCCGGAACATTTTTATTCCCGATTTTCTGGCAACAAAATGGAACATTTTGAAAACCTGATTGAATTTCAACCATTTATAAAAAACACGGTTGCAAAAAATCTAAAAAACAGGTAACACTTTGGCAACACTTTTGAAGTTGAATTGAATTTCAACCAGTTATAAAAAACGTGGTTGCAAAATTTGAAAATTCCGGCAATCCCGTACGTACGGGAGCAACACTTTGCCATTTCGGGAACAAAATCCCATCAACATGGTAAAGCCCCTTTAGGGGTTTGGGGTCTGAGCGGGAAACGAGACTCGAACCCGCGACCCTCAGCTTGGGAAGCTGATGCT
>DATCSV010000365.1:0-5102 GCA_036568285.1 Flavipsychrobacter sp.
AGGTTTTCCGTTTCCTGCTCGAAACGCGAAGCATGCATCCAGGACGACAACTTTTCGCTACCAACACTGGCGGCCATATCCGCCTGCCCTGCCCCGATGGCCATGTAGGCGTACTTCATAGCCTGTATGCTGCTACAACAAGCGCCCGTGGCTGAAATCAGTTCCACAGGGTGGATACCCAACTCGCCATGCACCATAGCAGCATGAGATGGCAGCAGCTGGTCCGGAGAGGTAGTACCTGCTGTCAGTATTTCCAATTGCTCTATCGGCGTTTGTTCGTTGAAAAGCTGCCTGACAACCTGTGCAGAAAGCTGAGCATTAGAATGTGTACTTTTGCCGTTCCTAAAAGCATAGTACCTGGTCTTAATACCATTATTACGTAAAACAATTGCCTTCGCCTTAGAAGGTTTGCCATCCACCATTCCCAGCACCTCTTCCATTTCGTCATTCTTCACCGGATCGTTAGGCAAAAACTTAGAAAGGCGCGTTATATAAACAGGTCTCACTATCTGAAAAAATCAATTTTGACTTGCAAAAATAGTCATTCTGCGCTGCTTTACTAATTCAACCGTAATTTAAATGATGAATTGCACCGCTATTACAGCTATAAGTATATAACATTTGCGCAGAAATAACAATAGCCCGCGAAGGGCTACTGCCTTGATATAATGCTGTATTAAAAAATTATTATTAGTCTAACTGTATGCCATAATAATACATGCCATTGCGGCCCGGATAAAAACCTGCAAAACGCAGTTTGCCACCATTAGCAGCAACTGCAGCCTGGAAGTCATCAACATTGGTCACCGGCATATCATTTACCTGCGTGATGACGAATCCCTTCCTCATGGCTGTTTGCGCTGCGATAGCCCCCTCTTCAATACTTTCTACCAGCACGCCGCCTTTAACATTGTAACCGTCCAGTTCTTTTGCACTCAAAGAGCGAAGTTTAGCGCCCAGCACACGTGTGGGCGCATCGCTCTTCACTATTTTAGTCGTACCATCAATATTCTTCAACTGTACGGTAGTGTGTACAGGCTTACCATTGCGGGTATATGTAATGCTGATGTTATCGCCCGGCTTGTACATGGCTATCTGCTCCAGCAATTGCGGCGCTGTTTTTACAGGCGTGCCATTAACGGCTGTGATAAAGTCACCCGTCTTCAGCCCGGCTTTTGCAGCTGCGCCATTTTCAGTAATGTTGGCTATATATACCCCATCGTTACGGTCGAGGCCGAGTTCCTTTATCTGCTCGGGCGACGCATATTTCATATCCATATAGCTGATGCCCAGGTAGGCGCGCTGCACGGCACCGTAGTCTATTATATCTTCCACTACCTTCTTCACAATATTAGAAGGAATAGCGTACGAATAACCTGCATAAGAACCGGTAGGTGAAGCGATAGCCGCGTTGATACCTATCAACTGTCCCTTGGTGTCTACCAGCGCGCCACCACTATTGCCGGGGTTAACGGCCGCATCGGTTTGTATGAATGACTCAATAGCGGATGCTGATTGCGTACGGTTAATACCCAAAGCCCTGCTTTTAGCACTTACAATGCCCGCAGTAACCGTGGCTTCCAACGTGAGGGGATAACCCACCGCCAGCACCCACTGGCCCAGGCGCACATCATCAGAATTGCCATATTCCATATAAGGCAGGTTTTCACCATCTATCTTCAGCACCGCTATGTCGGTAGACGGGTCGGTAGCGATCAACTTGGCATCGGTAGTGTACCTATCATTAAATGTCACTGTCACAACGTCAGCTCCCGCCACTACGTGGTTGTTCGTTACGATATAACCATCGGGAGACACCACCACGCCAGAACCGGCACCCATCTGCGGCGGCTGGAACATGTCCTGGTATATATCGCCAAAGATCGTAGGCCTGCGCACTACCACCTGCTTGCCGTTGGTTTTTGTCTTAATGTGTACCACCGCCTGAACAGAGGCCTCGGCCGCAGGCTGAAAGTCAGCCGGAGGCGTGCTTGCCACCACATTGCCTGAATAATTCACATAATTGACAGGAAGCGCTTTCCTGCCATTGTTCTCAATACCTACTATGTCTGTACTCCCGATAAACTTAGCCGCTACGAAAAATGTAATGACAGAAGTCAGGGCGGCAGTCACAATTACAGGTATCAGCCTATTTTTCATAATAATTCTCCTTTAAAATGTTTTACCCTTATAGAACAAATTTAAAACCAATACTTATTACAAAACTGTTAAAAGTAACCACGTAGTAACCAATAGAGTAAGACAATAAAGACATAAACATTTCACATCGGGAAATGGTTGCCGGCAGACCAGTGGAAAGGCACATTACATATCATCTGAAAACTTATCGTATTTCCCGACTGATATGAATTTTTTGTATCAAAAAAGCATTACCTTTGCACCTCATTTTAAGAAAATAATTATACAAATTCATAATTTTTAACAATGGCAGACTTACGCTATCAGCGGAATTTTGGTATCGCCGCGCATATTGACGCCGGTAAAACCACCACAACAGAACGTATTCTTTACTACACAGGTGTGAACCACAAAATAGGCGAGGTACACGAAGGTGCAGCTACCATGGACTGGATGGCACAGGAGCAAGAGCGTGGTATTACGATTACATCGGCTGCTACTACCTGTTTCTGGAACTTCCCGACAGTACAGGGCAAGCCGACAGCTGATTCTAAAAAATACAAATTCAACATCATCGATACTCCGGGTCACGTGGACTTTACTGTAGAGGTAGAGCGTTCTATGCGTGTACTGGATGGCCTTGTAGCCCTATTCTCGGCAGTGGACGGCGTTGAGCCCCAGTCTGAAACAGTATGGCGCCAGGCTAACCGCTATAAAGTGCCACGTATCGGTTTCGTAAACAAAATGGACCGTATCGGCGCTGACTTCCTGATGGTGGTGCAGCAGGTACGCGATATGCTGGGTGCAAAATCTGTTCCCCTGCAGTTGCCTATAGGTGCAGAAGATGATTTCAAAGGCGTGGTAAACCTGATTACCATGAAATCAGTAGTATGGGATGATGCCACACAAGGCATGACCTATACAGAAGGTGAAATACCTGCTGACATGGTAGACGATGCTAACCACTGGCGCGCGCAACTGGTAGAGGCGGTAGCTGAATATGATGACAAGCTGATGGAGAAATTCTTTGAAGACCCCAACAGCATCACTGAAGAAGAAATTCACGAAGCTATACGTAAAGCGACTATTGACCTGAGCATCATACCCATGCTGTGTGGTTCCGCTTACAAAAACAAAGGCGTACAAACAGCGCTGGATGCGGTAATACGTTACCTGCCCAGCCCGGTAGATATAGAAGCTATTAACGGCGTTCACCCTGATACTGGTGAGGAACTGATACGCAGGCCTGATGCAAAAGAACCCTTTGCAGCCCTGGCGTTCAAGATCATGACCGACCCATTCGTAGGTCGCCTGGCATTCTTCCGTGCCTACTCAGGCCACCTGGATGCAGGTAGCTATGTACTGAACGTACGTTCGGGCAAGAACGAGCGTATCAGCCGTATCATGCAGATGCACGCTAACAAACAAAACCCGATAGACTTTATCGAAGCAGGTGATATTGGTGCTGCGGTTGGTTTTAAAGACATCAAAACGGGTGATACCCTGTGTGATGAGAAAAACCCGATAGTACTGGAAAACATGTTCATACCAGAGCCGGTAATATCGCTGGCCGTTGAGCCTAAAACACAGGCCGACGTTGATAAAATGGGTATGGCTATCGCTAAGCTGGTAGAGGAAGATCCTACACTACGCGTAAAAACTGACGAAGATACCGGACAGACCATCCTGAGCGGTATGGGTGAATTGCACCTGGAGATCATCGTTGACCGTATGCGCCGCGAATTTAAGGTAGAGATCAACCAGGGTGCTCCACAGGTGGCTTACAAAGAAGCGTTGACGATGACTATATCGCACCGCGAAACATATAAGAAACAAACCGGTGGCCGTGGTAAGTTCGCTGATATCCAATTCGAAATCGGCCCTGCTGATGAAGAATTCCTGAAAGAAGGTAAAGGCAACTACCAGTTCGTTAACGATATCTTCGGAGGTTCTATCCCCCGCGAATTTATACCTGCGATACAGAAGGGCTTTGAAACGTCTATGAGCACAGGTGTACTGGCAGGTTTCCCTGTTGACAACCTGCGCGTGCGTATATTCGATGGTTCATTCCACCAGGTGGATTCTGACTCAATGTCATTTGAACTTTGCGCTAAGTCGGGCTTCCGCGAGGCAGGCCGCAAGGCAAAGCCCATCATACTGGAGCCTATCATGAAAGTAGAAGTAGTAACTCCTGACCAATACATGGGTGATGTAACAGGTGACCTGAACCGCCGCCGCGCGATGCTGGAAGGTATGGACAGCCGTAACAACCTGCAGGTGATAAAGGCCAAGGTGCCACTGAGCGAAATGTTTGGTTATGTAACCCAACTGCGTTCACTGTCTTCAGGCCGTGCTACTTCAGTGATGGAGTTCAGCCACTACGCTCCTGCTCCGAAGAACATCGAAGAAGAAGTAGTAGCTAAAGCAAAAGGTAAAGTAAGCGCTGAATAATAAGAGTGCTTCAAGCATACGAAAAAGGGCTGTCTCGCAAGAGCAGCCCTTTTTAAATTTATTAACGTGTACAAAGTACAGGAAGACTATTTCTTTCGCTCTATCTCACATCTCGTATCATCGTTATTATACAAGTTGCAGAGCGATTTAGCTTCGGACTTTGGTGTTTGCGCAAAATATTTAGCTACGTGCGTTTCTTTTGTGTCTGTATTTGTACACTCGCAGGCCCAGTCTTTTTTACAGGAACTAAGGCCGGCGACAACCAACATTAGCATCAAAAAATTTCTCATCTCTTTTTTTTGTTTTGGAATGGCAATCCCAGACCCTATATTATATAAACAACAAAACTATAAAATTCGTTTAATACCGCAGCCAATTGATTTGGTGCTGCCCGGGTCGGGCATAATACCAATAGATACCTGCTCCATCGCATCCTTCAGGAAGATCTGCGTGGATTCAGAAGGGCTGGCGGGGTTATCTTCCATAGCGCCTTTGTACATCAACGTGCCATT
>DATCSV010000366.1:0-4958 GCA_036568285.1 Flavipsychrobacter sp.
CTGGTATCGTTGGTGGCCTTGCTGCAGATAAAGCGCAAGCCACTGACCAGCAAACCTACCGACCCTATGCTGAAGAGCCTGAAGGAGGGTTTGAAATTCGTCTTCAGCACACAGGTGATATTTGCCGCGTTGGCACTGGATATGTTTGCCGTACTGTTTGGCGGAGCGGTGGCACTGCTGCCCGTATATGCCACTGATATACTACAGGTGGGCGAAGTGGGTTTTGGCTGGTTGCGTGCCGCGCCGGGCATTGGCGCTATCATCACCCTGTTTACCCTCAGTATGGTACCGCTGAAAACTAATGCCGGAAAGAAACTGCTGCTGAGCCTGGCAGGCTTTGGCATAGCTATTATCATCTTTGGCATATCTACCAACTTCTGGCTCTCATTCGCCATGCTGCTGCTGAGCGGCGCGCTGGATGGCGTAAGCGTGGTGATACGTTGGACCATTCTACAACTGTATACACCGGACAACATGCGTGGACGGGTGGCTGCGGTCAATACTATGTTCATATCGTCGAGTAATGAGCTGGGTGCTGCCGAGAGTGGTTTTACCGCCCGCCTTATGGGCACCGTCACTGCTGTGGTCTTTGGCGGCTGCATGACGCTGGGTGTTGTAGGCGTCACCTGGTGGAAAGCACCGAAGTTGCGGAAATTGGAGCTGGAGTAGCCAATGAGCGGGTTACCTGTTCCTCGCGATTAGGTCCTTACTTTTCCGTTTCGTTGCTTGGATAACGATGCTCTGGCTACAGATATTGCGCAGAAAAAATATTCATGCAATGATTTTTTCACCTGCAGTATGCCCGGTATTTTTGACGTCTTCATCGGCGTAAATAAGAGGAAAATAGCAGTAAGCACGCACCTCCTGAAACAATCAAAAACAATCTGAATATGGAATTCAATCCCAATAATGCCATTGTAAGGCTCTGTATGCAAGGCATGCAAATGGAGGACAGTAACCGTCCCGGAGAGGCAAAAGAACTATTCGTGCAAGCATGGAACGCAGCAACAAATGATTTTGAGAAGTTTCTTGCAGCCTATTATGTGGCCCGGCACCAGGATAACGCCGCCGGCAAGTTGAAATGGTATGAAACAGCTTTACAGTTTGGAATGAAAGTGGATAATGATGGGGTAAAGGGCGCATACCCTGCATTATATACCCACATAGCCCAATGCTACGAGGAAGCAGGCGATACTGACAATGCAGAGAAGAACAGGGCGTTGGCAGCCTCGTTTAGCAATAGTCCTGCCGATAAAGGGCCTTTTTATCATGGGACACGGGCAGACTTGCAGACAGGGGATATGTTGACTGCGGGACGCATGTCCAATTACAAAGAGGAATTCCTGATGAATCATATCTATTTTACTGCCATTGTAAACGGAGCAGGCCTGGCCGCCGCACTTGCAAAAGGAGATGGCCGTGAACGTGTGTATATAGTAGAGCCGACCGGGAGCTTTGAAAACGACCCTAATGTCACGGATAAAAAATTCCCGGGCAACCCGACACGCTCCTATCGTACTACAGAGCCTTTAAGGGTTGTAGGAGAAGTGGAAGACTGGTCCAGGCTGGCGCCCGAAGAAATACAAAAGTGGCGCGAACGTTTAGCTGAAAACGACGGGGACATCATTAATTAGCAGATTTTCTACGACAATAGTGAGCCCCCCGGAATTTTACTACTTTTATTACGACAAACGATTATGCTATGAGTGTCCCATCAAGCCATCCCAACCCGTTAAAGGATTATCTATCTCCCCACTACATCCACAAGAGTAATTGGCTGCGGGCTGCGGTGCTGGGTGCAAATGATGGTCTGCTGTCTACAGCAAGTATAGCTGTAGGTGTTGCCGCTGCAAGTGACACGCGTGATCCGATAATTCTGGCCGCACTGGCAGGCCTGGTAGCAGGTGCATTATCTATGGCGGCGGGCGAATATGTATCAGTCAGCTCGCAGACAGATATCGAGAAATCGGATATTGCACGGGAAGCCAAAGAACTGGTAGAAGATCCTGAAGGTGAAATGAAATACCTGGCTACTATATATGAACAAAGGGGACTGAAAAAGGAAACCGCTATACAGGTGGCCAAAGAACTGACAGCCCATGATGCCCTGGGCGCCCACGTACGCGACGAATTGGGTATTAACGAGATAAGCCAGGCCAAGCCATTGCAGGCGGCTTTTGTCTCCGGCGCTTCGTTTACCTTTGGGGCTATCCTGCCGCTGGTCATTTCTATCTTTATGCCACTAAAGTATATGGTATACTATCAATACGGTTTTACTATCGCTTTTCTTATGCTGCTGGGCGCCATTGCAGCCAAAACAGGCGGCTCCAATATAGTGAAGGCTACTTTGCGCATTACATTGTGGGGCACTATAGCTATGGTACTTACAGCAGGGGTTGGCAGGCTGTTTGGAGTAGTAGTATAACTTAATAGTAGGACCCTCATCATTATACGAAACACGCTATCCCGTCATTTGCCAACTAATTGGTTAAATTTGCAACTCATTTTAAAAAAACACAGGAACTGCGCATGTTGCAAATAACTGTAAACGATAAACGTAATTTTTCAATAGGCAGCGAGGATAACAACTGGCAGATAGATGGCGTAAATGTGGATGCTGATGTGCAGCTACAGCCCAATGGCCTGGTGAGTATACTTTTTAACAATAAAAGCTATACCGCTACTATTGAAAAGATAGACCATAAGGCTAAGCAACTTGTGGTATCCATAAATGGCAGTTTGCGCAACATAGCTATCAGTGAGCCTATGGACCAACTGTTAGCCAGTATGGGGCTCGACCTGAAAGCTATGCAAAAGGCGGAACCGGTAAAAGCCCCCATGCCCGGCATGGTGCTGAAGGTGCTGGTGCAGCCCGGCCAACAAATAGCCAAAGGCGACGGATTGCTGATATTGGAGGCTATGAAAATGGAAAATGTGCTGAAAGCTGCCGCTGATGCTACTGTTAAATCAATCAATGTACAGGAGCGTACTGCCGTAGAAAAAGGCACCGTGCTGATAGAACTGGAATAGGGTGAGGAACTACTTATTGAACATATCATTGCTGTTGCTGCTGCTGGCGGCCTGGCTACCTTCGGGTGCCAATGGCTTCTCGTATATATATATTCAGGGCGATAAACAGGCGCCTTTTTATATCAAGTTCGAAGACCAGATGCTGCCCCGCTATGGCAAGAATTACAACATCATTCCGCAACTGGCGCCGGGTCCTGTAAACATACAGGTCTTGTTCCAACAGAATATGTATCCCGCGCAGCGGTTCACCATCATGGTTCCCGAGGATGGGTTCCGTGGTTTCCTCCTCCTGCAGAAGAACGGCTCTTTCGCACTATATGATATACACCAGCAGTTCTATCTATACCCCGGTAACAGGGCCGAAGATGACCGCGTGCCGCAGGCAAACAGCTATGTATACACCACTACCGCAGCCACGGCCCAACAGGCAGTGCCGGCTGCAACAGATAGCCGTCCGCGTGCCACCGACCGCAACAGCCGGGAGCCGCGCTTTATGAGTAACATCGAGCTGAATAATGAACGGACGGTGCAGAATACGCGACCTGCGCAGCGCATGGCGGAAGAACAGCGTGACAATGCAGATACAGGCTCCGAGCCCGGGTCTTCTATTGAAGATGACAGGTATGAACCGGCCTATACTGCGCCAACAGAGTCTGCGCCACCGGCCGGCACCTACGTTACCAACAGCGATTGCCCATCCGCCATGACTGATGAAGAGTTTGAAGATCTGTATAGCAAATCGCAGGCAAAAGCGGAGAAGCAGAAACTACGGTTCCTCCTGGCGAAGATGGACCTTTGTTTTTCCACCAACCAGGCGAGGATGCTGGCCGAAACATTGAATAACGACCCTGAGAGATACACATTCCTGAAAAGGGTGTTCCCGCGGGTGACAGACCAGTATAATTTTCCTCCATTAGAAAATCTTTTGTCGACACAGGAGTGGAGAAGTTATTTCAGACTAATTTTACCAAAATAATATTATGAAACTAGCACGTAATAATTTTCAGATGAAAAAGAGGTTATTGAGCGGATTTGTGATAGTTAGCTTGTTGGCTGCTTGTAACACGCAGGATAAAAAGGGAATGTTGACGGGCAAATGGCAGGCGGTGAGCCTGGAAAACCAGCAGCTCGATTCGCTGATGGCGGAGCAGACACGTTTCCTCGATACATTTGGAAGCAACACTACTGATATAGAAAACATGGCCATGTACGGCTTTACCAATATAGATAGTGCGCGCCAGGTATTGAAAAACGAAATGTCAGAATATATGGCCATGCAGGACCATGCTGTGAAGAATACCTGGTTCAATTTTCGTAAGGATGGAATGGTCGTTATGAATTTCAGCGGGCAAATGGACTCAACCAAATGGCAGATAAATGACGAAGGCAAACTGGTATTGGATGAGCCCGCTAAACAGGATGATATGGGTAAAATATCTATGGACATCCTTGTCCTGACCGATACTATGCTGAAGCTGCAGATGACCGAGCGGGGCATGAGCAGTACTGTTGTTTTTAAACCCGCTGATAATAAATAATTACGGGCTATCTTTAGCCCCTGTTTTATATAAGATAATAACCGGATGAATAATATGCGTACGATAGCGTTTCGCCAGGCATTAAGAGAAGCATTACAGGAAGAAATGAGAAGGGACGATAAGGTGTTCCTGATGGGTGAAGAAGTAGCCCAGTATAATGGTGCCTACAAAGTAAGCCAGGGCATGTTGGATGAATTTGGCCCCAGGCGTGTTATAGATACGCCCATTGCTGAGTTAGGCTTTGCGGCAATAGCCGTAGGTGCTGCTATGAACAACACCCGCCCGGTAGTAGAATTTATGACCTGGAACTTTGCCGTACTGGCGCTCGACCAGATACTGAACCACGCAGCCAAGACACTATCTATGAGCGGTGGCCAGTTCGGTTGCCCT
>DATCSV010000367.1:0-3793 GCA_036568285.1 Flavipsychrobacter sp.
ATTACAGCTATATAGGCTCGCTGACTACCCCGCCCTGCTCTATGGGGCTTAGCTGGTTTGTGATGAAGGAACCGCTGTTCCTGTCAGCAGCACAGATAGCAGCTTTCAGGCAGTTGTACAGCCACAACTACCGCCCCGTGCAGCCGCTCAACAACCGTACGGTACACGAGAAGCTGTAGAATATTTCCGGGAAGAATACTTATATTTAATAAAAATCAACCTATATGACGCAAAGATTATTGTACCCTGTTCTTATTATGCTATTGCCTGTCCTGCTTTTCTCATGCAGTGATAAAGAAAAAGAAAAAACAAATGTTGAGCCTGAAAAACCAAGCAACACTTTTTTGCTGCTGGGCACATGGAACGTTCTATTCTTTGCTGACGATGATAACGAAAACGGGGTATTGGATGAGGATGAAAAAGTAGCTCCTGAAGCTGATGAAAAATTGACCATCTATTTTCAGTCGGATGGCACAGGAGAGACCATTAGTGAATTTGAGGAAACTCCCGGTTCTCCCCGGGAAGAAAGGGAAAAGTTCAAATGGGAATTCCAGAACAATGAAACCCAACTCAGAGTCATTAGCGAATACACGGATTCCTTCAACTCCCAGGTACGAACGATCTATGACACTGCTGTGGTAGATATCCTGGCACTATCAGACGTTGCCACCACATGGCAGTTCAGCGATTATTATTTTGACGGGGTAGATAGTATTGATCTCAAAAGCTGGATTATACTGGGAAAACAGAAATAGTATCCGGCTGTTCCACAATCGTATTATTTAGTGAGATAATCCAGGCACTCGTACACCAGTATAGCAGGCCATACCATCGCTTTGAGTACGCCCAGCACACCCAGCCAGAAGCCGGTGGCGTGTTGTATAAAGTAAATAAGAGCGCCAATAAAACCCATCCCGTATACGGCTGAGGAGCCCTGACGCACAACTGTTTTCTTTACTACCTGCATAGCTCAAAATTTTTAGTTATCAGATATAGTAAAGTAACACAGAACTATTTCCCCACAATATGACTGAAGTCACTACCATGTATGAAATTTGTCAGGCAGGGTCAACAGTCCCGCCTGCGCTCCATAGCTTTGTGGCGGTTAAATCGCATGGTTTCTTTCTGCAATCTTTTGACAACTAAGAATATTACCAACCCGTCATCTATCCACCCTACAAAAGGTATCCAGTCAAAATCCAACGGAATGACCACATATAAGAGGCCCAGCACTATTGCTGCGCTGGTAAGAAATGACATACGGTAATTACCTTTCCAAGATTCGCGTAACATACACCACAAAGTCTTCCGGTTGCGCAGCAACTGCCACCCCTCCTTCACCTGTCTCGCACTGCTTACTGAAGTAACTTTTCCCATCATCGGCACGTATTTAATAATCAACAGTACAAAATTAAGAAGGCTAATGTTGAAGGACTGTTAAGACACTGATGACGAATGTTAAAAAAACGCCCCACGCTTGTATGCATGGGGACGTTTCTGAATAAGGGGTAAAATATCTTAGTTAACCACCAGTTTCTGCTGCACAGTGCCTGCATCTGTAGTCACAGACACGATATACAAACCACTGCTGAAGTGATTGGGCAACATATAAGTATGTGTGCCTGCGGTGTTGTCCAGTCGCTGCGCCAATACAGTTCTCCCCGCAAGGTCGGTTACACGCACCATAGCAGTTGTGCTGTTTGCCGTCAGGTTATACACTACCTGCACATTGCCACCGTTGGCCGGGTTAGGGTGCAGTGCCATTGTCGCACTCTTTCCTTCCACATCGGATACGCTGGCGGCTGCTATCTTTTGTTTGTCAAATATAAACTTGCCATCTGCGGCCTCAAAACCCGTGAATATCAATTTCCAGATATCGGCGCCCGCTTGTTTGTTTACACCTACGAAGAATACCAGTGAATCCTGCACACTGTAAACACCCATACCGATGTGTGACTTCCAGTCATAGCCAATGGTATTGATCTCTGACATGAAGCTATGCGCCTGCCATGCATTGTAAGAAGTCTTGTTGGGCACATTAGCGGCCTTAGCTACAGATACTCCCCTGTTCTGTAATACGCCTGTTATTGTGTACGGGATAGGAACAAAAGCCGTGTATTGTGTAAATACCAGGTCCCATTTATCCATATCAGGCTCCCTGTTTATTGCCGTTTCTCCACTTATAGAATAGTACCCCAGGTTTTTGCCCACGAACTGTGACTTGCTCACCTGTTCAGATTTTTCACTGCTTCCATCCAGGTTAGCAAATTTAAAATGGAAAGTGCCGCTGCTTAATTTTTCAATCAACAGCTTTTTATAATCGCCGTTCACCAGCTTGATGATATAGATCGAGTCACCTGTGATCTGGTGTGTACTCATGTCGTAGGTACCCCAATCCATATCCAGCCAGTTGCTCGGGTCGGCATAACGTCCCATTGCGCCCACAGCCCAAGATGTATCAGTATTGTAGCGCGGGTCCCATGTGCTCAGGCCGTTGGTATCTACGCTCGCCCATGCGCTTTTATCGCCGTTGGGATAGTTCCACAACATCACACCTGACGCTGAGTTGATATGTATGGTTGACATCACATTCACTATATCAAACGCAATGTCCCAGTTGTTTTTGGGGGCGCTACCCTGCTCATCATTTTCCAGGCTGTACCATACCTGGTTGGCATAACCCGTAGTCAGCATTACGCTGTCCGTTACTACGGTTTGTGCATTGGTTGTTGTTGCGGCGGCTGCCAGCATCAACATTGAAAGTATCTGTTTTTTCATTTTCGCTTTATTTATACTGTAAGAAATGGTTTGAATAATATTGGTGGTGGCCCAGCTGTATGGCTAAAACGCAGCCCGGCAATCTTGCTCCCTGCCGGCTGCCGTTACATTGGTGCCATACGGCAGGCACACCACGAGTTTTGCGATAATATTCAATATACCCGCAGACCATCGTATATAGATAGTGGAACGTTCCGGTGCAACTATTAGATGGATATGCAAACTTTGTCAACAGCATAATATATACCGTATTACCGCAGTATCTTTTAATGTTCAATGACATACCTCTGAGTATGCGTTTAGGCGGGAGCAAGCAAGATTGTGCTGCAAATGTAGCGTCAGGATTTTGTAATCTTCTTTACAAATCGGGAAAAGGATAGGCAAAAACGGGAAAGCAGGTGCATTATTACAATCACGTGACAGAACGGCACTCCCTTGTCATCTTTGGATGTCGAACCAACCTTCAGATAAGCTTATTGTCTTGCCATTGACAGGCAGGCTCACAAAATAGAAGCTGCCGGAAATTACAGCAGCATCGTAGCGGGTAAAAATCACATAAGACGACTGCATATTTGCATAATATCTTTCTGTCCCGTCATAATATTCGGACTGCCCGCTTTGTTCTTTAATATAATTGATCGGGTACTGCACATTTAATACTGGTGTTGTTGTTTCGACAAACATCTGCAGGTCATCGTAAATATAACCATACCTGTTGTATGTACTTATGAAAGTAAACGTATCTGTACCGCTGTAGACAATTTCTGCACCTACTCCCTGGCTGCTCAAGGATCCTCCACTCCCTGAAATAACATGAGCTGTTCCGCCAAGCATATAGTGCACAACATTGCTGCCGGTTTGCGTCGGAGTGCGTACACGCTGATCCGGTACGTTTTTACTACAACTGCAAATCAGGCACACGATATAAAGTAACAGTAATATCCTGGTGATCATATTGCAATATACTTGTTATTCTCTGCGCATTGATGCATTCTCTCCTAGAGTCATTTTTTCT
>DATCSV010000368.1:0-2118 GCA_036568285.1 Flavipsychrobacter sp.
CTATTGTGGTAAAAGGTTTTGGCCCCGACAGGAAAGAAATTGCCAGCAACAAGTTCATCGGCAAGCTGGTAGATGTTGTTGCTCTCGAGAGCTCTGATTTACATGGCATATATGAAATAAACGGCGAAGCAGTGGTATTCATCAGCCAGGCTATCACCAACAGGAATACATTGGTAGCTCTAAGGTTTAACGCACAAACCGGCAATCTCATTGAAGAGCACCAGGTAGCTACTTCACCCAGCTTCCAGAGGAAGAACACGTATAGTCTTGTCAGGAACACTGTTAACGGAGGTTATGCTGTTTTCTGTATGAAAGACCTGGTAGCCAACCCGAGGGAGACTCTTAACCTGCTGGTTTTTGATGACGAACATAAAGTGGTACGAGATATTCCTGTTACTGTTGACGTGAAAGAATATGATTACACAAAACATGTCAGCACCTCCATTGGTAATGACGGGGGCATAGCTGTATTCCTGGACTGCATCAAAATAATCCACTATCCCGATGATAATGACCATTTCATTACCACCTGCTACCTGGCGCCGGGCGACACTGCATTCTCAAATGTGATGACTAAACTGCCTAAACAAATCGGACCACTTTACGGAACGTATACATATAATGAGTTCAGCAAAACATTAAATGTATTACTAGTGAACGCAACAACTGTAGTACGCACAGCGGGCTTTCGGGCGCTAAGTGAAATCATCTATTCGCCATTCATGCTCATGTATTCCAAAAGCAATCTGGCGGATATGAAGTTTAGCCCTGTAAAACACGAGATCGCCAATAAACAACTCCGCGATGCAACTGATACGACTAAATATACGGAACCTGTACCACTAAGGATATATACCAATAAGTATGGGGTCAATACTATTATATCTGAAGAGAATAAGCAGAACGTACGATTTCCAAACGGGAACACAGCAGGGTCATATATCGGTAATATCGTGGTTACGAAAGTGGGAGAAGACGGCAGAGAAATTTGGTCGGAAACATTGCCCAAAAGCCAATACCTGCTTTATGTCATGCCTGCTGACCACCTACACCGGAGAGGGTCTCACAAGTTTCTGTTCAGGAGAGAGCAGCCGGAATCTGATTGGCTGTACCAGTTTTCATCATTCTACTCTCTCGAGACGCCTAACGGAGATTGCTATGTTATATACAATGATCTGCAATCGAATTTCAATCATACTCTGTCAGATACACCCGATCCCGTATCAAGCTATACCGGAAACAATAACATCACTAACGCGAGCGCTATCTGCTATAAGGTGACAGCCCGCAGACAAAGCACAAAACAGTACTTGCTGGACGGTATACAAACAGAAATTTCGCCCGGTTCTGTTATGATAGAAGGCTGTGATTACAATGAAAAGGCCAACACTTTTGCAGGATTATTTTACCTGCTGGAAAACGATGTGCCAACACTAAGACTTGGTTGGGTGAAGCTGGATGAATAAATCATTGATCATCAGTCTCATTCAGCGCATTCCATAGCATATCCTTCAGTTCGCTGATACCCTGGTTGGCTACAGACGATATGAAGATATGAGAAATGTCCTTAGGCAATGTAGCTTCGATAGCTTCTTTCAGTTCATCGTCCAGCATATCGCTCTTGCTGATGGCAAGGATGCGCCGCTTATTCAGCAATTCAGGATTAAACTGTTCCAGTTCGTTCAGTAGTATATCGTATTCCTTCTGATGATCGTTGCAGTCTGCAGGTACCAGGAACAGGAGTACGGCATTCCTTTCTATATGCCTCAGGAAACGATGGCCCAGCCCTTTGCCATCGGCAGCCCCTTCTATAATGCCCGGCAAGTCGGCCACACAAAAAGAGCGGTTATCTCTGTAGGGCACCATGCCCAGCTGTGGCGTGAGGGTAGTAAAGGCATAGTCCGCTATCTTGGGTTTGGCGGCACTGATGGTAGACAGCAGGGTGGATTTACCCGCATTGGGGAAACCAACCAACCCAACGTCTGCCAGTATTTTTAGTTCCAGTTGTTTCCAGCCTTCTGTGCCCATTTCGCCGGGCTGTGCATATTCCGGTGCCTGGTTGGTAGACGTAGCAAAGTTGCTATTGCCCAGGCCTCCACGGCCGCCGCGCAGCCATAT
>DATCSV010000369.1:0-5825 GCA_036568285.1 Flavipsychrobacter sp.
CTTCGAATACAGGGCGGGGCAATACATCTATTTGCGTCATGCCGTTACAGTTCCTTGTCCTGTATTTTACATAACCCTTGTATGTGCACCATGGCATTGAGGGTAAAGAGAAAGTGAAAGTTGTTGTAACAGGTGCATTCCATATCGCGCCCGGGCAAGGATCGCATCCGGGAGATGAAGATGTTGCGCTTACGGGCATCTGCCCCATGCAAAGTAAACTCACAGTCAATAAAGTGATGATCTTTTTCATAATCAGTATTATTTAATGAAACATCAAATTATGGTAGAAAGTATGCCTGTAAGCGGCTTTTTAGTATTTGTATATTGTTAACCCGGGAGCGTTGGTAATGCGGGCGTAAGCGTTGCTACAGATTTTTAATGAAGTTGATGAATGCATCTTTCTTCCGGAATGATATGGGGAGTTCGATATTATTACTCATTAACACCGTAATGCCGTCTGCTTTCTTTACCATACGTACGTGGTTAATGTTTACCATATACGATTTGTGTATCCTGAAAAAATTGTGAGGACTCAGCGTTGCTTCATAATCCTTGAGGTTGCGCGACACTACATAGTGCTGTCCGGACTGCATATAGAAATGCGTATAACTGTCATCGGCCCTGCAGTATACTATCTCTTCAGGCTTTATTGGGTAGTAGCCCTCTATGGTAGACAGTATTATTTTATTGAACGGGTTGATATTTTTTTCTTCTCTCATGGGCATGTCATTCCTGTTTATCTTTCTTATGCAAAAAAAATTGACAGGTGCGGTACACTGAGACTCTCCTTATTCCCTTCCGGGTATTGCGTAGTATTAAGAGGATAGCAGGCAAGGCAAAGCTGTCTGCTGTAAAAGGGCTTATAATACAAAGCAAGATATATAATTGAAACTAAATAAAACAGGGTGTTTTCACCCTATTTTATAGGATGCTGTTTCATATTTTTACCGGGATGAGCGATATACTTCAACAAATAGAGCTTCTGGAAATGGCATCGAAAGCATTGGAGCCAGGACAAGACCAGCGACATGCACAAACGAAAATGGCAGAAGAATATGCCGAAGCTTTTCTGAACAGGCTTAATACTGCGCAGACCTATATACAGGAGGGCTATGGTGATACTACGCTCAGCCATGTTGATTTCTCCGAACCTCACGATATGCAGACGGTAATAACCCTGCTGGAAGAGCATATGGAGAAGCCCGGCATCAATACCGCACATGGCGGGCACCTGGGCTATATACCCGGAGGTGGTATATATGCGGCTGCATTGGGCGATTACCTGGCAGATGTAACCAATAAATACGCAGGCGTGTTTTATGCATCACCCGGCGCAGTGCGTATTGAAAACACGTTGATAGAGTGGACTGCAAAACTGGTAGGCTATAAAGAGGGTTTTGGTGGAAATATTACATCGGGCGGCAGTATTGCCAATCTGGTGGCTGTAACGGCAGCGCGAGATGCAAAGCAGTTAAAAGCAAGAGATTTTCACCGGGCGGTCGTATACACCACCAGGCAGGTACACCACTGTATAGATAAGGCAATAATAATAGCGGGATTAAGGGAGTGTATCGTACGGTATATAGATACAGACGAGCAATGGCGGATGGATGTTGCAAAACTGCAACAGCAAGTAGTGGTGGATATCTCTTCCGGCCTAATACCGTTTATGATAGTAGCCAACGCGGGTAGTACCGATGTGGGGGCTATCGACCCGATTAATGAAATACAAACAATAGCTGCGAAACACGAGATATGGCTGCACGTAGATGCGGCATACGGCGGCTACTTCCTGCTACAGGACGAGTACAAGGAAAAGATGAAAGGTATTGGACTGGCCGACTCAGTAGTACTGGACCCGCACAAGGGATTGTTCCTGCCCTATGGCACCGGAATAGTGTTGGTGAAGGAAAGGTACCATTTGCAGAATGCCTTTGCCTATGAAGCCAGTTATATGCAGGACACTACCGGGGTGACTGACAATATTTCTCCTGCAGATGTTTCTCCTGAGCTCAGCAAACATTTTCGGGGCTTACGTATGTGGCTACCGTTGAAGCTCTATGGCGAACAGCCATTCAAAGACTGTCTGCGGGAAAAAATATTACTGACACGCTATTTCGCGCAAAAAATAGAAGGGCTGGGCTTTGAGATCATGTGCGAACCGGAACTGACGGTGGTAGCATACAGGTATGTTCCGGAAACTGGTGATGCCAATGATTTCAACAAAAAACTAATGGAGGCCATACATGCAGACGGTGAGATCTTTATTTCTTCCACCATGCTGAACGGTGTATACGTATTACGTTTTGCCTGCCTGTCTTTCCGCACGCATCTTACGCATGTAGATAAACTGCTGGCTATGCTGCAAAGGCACAGGGATAATTTATTGAAAGCAGACTAGGCTTTGCGCTTCATCACTTTTTCTACCGCGGCAATGATATCGGGCTTGTCCAGGCCATACTTTTTCAGCAGGTCGGTTGGTTTGCCGCTCTCGCCAAAGGTGTCATTCACTGCTACATATTCCTGCGGGGCGGGGTGGTGCTGAGCCAATACCTGCGCTACGGCATCGCCGAGGCCGCCGTTGCGCTGGTGTTCTTCAGCAGTTACTACACAGCCGGTTTTAGCTACAGATTTCAGTATTGCTGCTTCATCCAGCGGCTTGATGGTGTGCATGTTGATGAGCTCAACAGATAGGCCTTTTTCAGCCAGGGCTTTAGCAGCTTCTACGGCAGTCCACACCAGGTGGCCGCAGGCTATGATGGTTACATCGGTACCTTCTGCCAGTACCTGTGCCTTGCCTATTTCGAAATGTTGGTCTTCTTTAGTAAATATGGGCCATGCCGGGCGGCCAAAACGCAGGTACACAGGGCCTACGTGGTCGGCTATCGCCATAGTAGCCAACTTGGTTTGTGTATAATCGCAGGGCACTATCACCGTCATGCCGGGCAGGGTTTTCATCATGCCGATATCTTCCAGCACCTGGTGGGTGGCACCGTCTTCGCCCAGGGTAAGGCCGGCGTGAGATGCGCATATTTTTACATTCTTGCCGCTATAGGCTATCGACTGGCGTACCTGGTCGTACACGCGGGATGTAGAAAAATTGGCAAAAGTGGTAGTGAAAGGTATTTTACCCCCTATAGTAAGGCCTGCAGCTACGCCCATCATATTAGCCTCAGCAATACCTACCTGTATAAAACGCTCGGGGAACTCTTTCATAAAGCCATTCAACTTCAATGAGCCGGCGAGGTCGGCTGAGAGCGCCACGATATTCGGGTTTTTACGAGCTGCTTCCAATATACCGTCACCAAAACCTGAGCGGGTGTCTTTTTTGCCTGTTTCTATTATATCCTGTAGCATGATGTGTGCAAAAATAGCTTATCATTTGGTTAATGTGTAACCCCAGTCGCGCAGCCAACCTATAATTTTTTCTTTATAGTCTCCCTGTATGATTATCAGGCCGTCTTTCACGCTGCCGCCGGTGCCGCACTTGGTTTTTATATCCTTGCCCAGGGTTTTCAGGTCATCATCCGTGCCGGTGTAGCCTTCCACCAGGGTCACCAGTTTGCCAGCCCGCTGCTTGCTATCCAGCTTTACTCTTAGTTTCTGCTTATTTTTAGGAAGGGTTTCTGCATCCTGTTGCTCCTCCCCGAAGTCATTGTAAAAATCCTGGTTGGTGGAATATACCAGTCCGTCGGCACGGCCTTTATTTTTTTTAGACATTGTTCACCTCCTTTATTTTCTTCTTGCCAAAACCGAAGTTAACCAAATACACCCCGGTAAATATGAGTATGGCGGCAATTATTTTTACCGCTGTCACCTGTTCGTTCATAAAAATAACGGATATAATACCCGCGAAAAAAGGCTGCAGGTAAATATACGCCCCTGCTGTAGATGCGCTCAAATGGCTGAGGGCGTAAATGTTCCAGAGGTATGCCAGGTAAGTGACGCATATAACCGTAAAGCCCAGAGCGAGGTAATCTGTGGTATCAAACAGGCTCCACTGAATTTCCGTAAACTGCCCCCAGCCGAAAGGCAGTACATATATAAACCCAAAAAGGAATACCCACCGGATAACTACTAATGGCCGGTAACGTTGCATCAGTGGTTTAATGATGACCAGGTATATGGCATAACTGGTAGCATTGAGGAATACCAGGAAATCACCCCACGCAGTATTGCTGCCACCCGTCAATATTTGACCTGCACTCATCAGCAGTATGGCGCCCGCTATACCCAGTAGCAGCCCCAGCATTTTGCTTTTGGTGATTTTTTCTTTCAGTACTATGAGCGCAATCACCATTATCAGCAGGGGGGTACTCATCATCACCAGCGAGGCGTGTATCGGCATGGTATGGTTAAGGCCGAGGAAAAACAACATCTGGTTGGCCGCTACGCCAAACAGTCCGCCTAAAGCCAGTATGCCCCAATCGCGGCGGCTGATCTTTGCACGGAATTTATCACCCAGCAGGTAGCTTATCCAGAACAAAGCAGCCGCTACACTAACGCGTATCAGTATAAAACCCAATGGCTCGATAAGCCGCGGCATCAGGTACTTGGCAGTACTGTATCCCGCACCATAAAACAAGTTAGTAGCCAGTAAGGCAAGATGAGCTTTAGTTTTGTTGTCCACGAGGGGCAAAGTTAGCGGAATTGTGGAGTGTGTGTCCAAGTTGCCAAGCTACTACACATAACTCCGTGATATAAACAGGTTGAATCAGCTATGCAGGAAGAAATTATTTAACTAATTTGCTATATAAATAAGTATGAAAGCTGTTTTAACAACACTTGCTTTGATCGTTTCTTTTGCATGTATAGCCGACCCGGTTATGCGTACAGAACATAAAAGAGCACCGCTCAAGGGAAAGGTAAAGACAGTACGCTCTTACGGTTTGGTGACGTTAAATGAAGCGGAAGTAAGGGTACGAGGAAAGGATTTTTATTCAGTTGACAGTTTTAATGAGATTGGAAAGAAAGTTTACAGTTACTATGTTTCTGAGGGTGTATACGATGGCGGGACCCGGTATAAATATGATAAGAAGGGTAACCTAGTTGAAGAATACAATGACGCTATAGAGTCCAAATATATCAAAAGGAAAATTTACAAGTACAATACATCTGGAAGATTGACACAGGAGCAATGGCTTTGGTCGGATCAAAATTTGATTTATCTCCGCAAGAAATATACTTATGCTTCGGGGCTATTGGTAACAAGGGAAGATTCAAATTCACAAGGTGTTTATCGTACTGACTATAGCTATAATGATAAAGGACAAGTGATATTAGAAACAAATCACCATCCTGTCTGGGAGGGTTCGACTACTACATATACTTATTACGATAACGGTAATATTCAATCGGAAACTGAGAAGTATAGTATCGGGGATTATAAAACAACGTACACATACGATGAATATAACAATGAAATATTAGCAGAAGAACAAGTTGAAGATGGACCGGTTCGCCGACGCTTTACAAGCGAATATATCTATGACAGTCATGGCAACTGGATACGTGTTATTGAAGATTTCCCAAGCGATTATGCCAACAGTCCGGCAAAACAAATGTTCATACGAGAGATCGAGTATTATTGAACGGTTCACTGTTTGCTACTTCATTCAGCCATTTATCCGCCACAGATTTAAATTGCTCAAACGCACTGTCAAACTGCATTTTTCTGAACGGAAATTGTTCTGCTTCAGCAAGCGCTTCATCCAGGTTGAATGTAGTTTGCTTTCTGCTGATGAATAGCTGCTGACGGTACAGTTCTGTTGCCAGGTACTCCTGTTCCGTTTGCCCCGGAGTGGGTACCAATATAGCTTTTTTAT
>DATCSV010000370.1:0-3150 GCA_036568285.1 Flavipsychrobacter sp.
CTGCTGATGGAAGAACACCTGCGCACCAACAGGCTGAACAATTGGGTGGTATATGGCAGGGAAGAAGCCAAAGAATGGCTGGTAGACCTCGAAAACCAATACCGCGAAAAATGGAAAACTTTCACTAACGCCATGCCAGGCATACTGAAACAATTCAATGACGATTGCCTGCAATGCAATGGCATCAGGTGGGTAACAAACTTGTAATTCAAAAGTAAAAATTAGAAAGTCAAAAAATCAGAACCATGATTACGTTCCTTTTATATACCATAGTAGCGTGGCTGGCCAATGCATGCCTCGCAAAGATTCTGTACATCAGCATACAGCCCGGTCAATGGATTGATAAACTATTCAATTGGCAAAACAGGCTCTACAACTGGGACCTTACTGGACAAGAATTTCTCGCTAAGGCGGGCGGACTCTGCGAACTATGCTTCAGCCACTTCATTACGTTCCTCAGCTTCTGGCTCTACCTGTTTTTTATGCAGCACGTGTTGGGTTATTGGATAACGACGCCTGTTGAGAGCGTACCCGCCGCCTGGCTCATCAATATCATTTGGTACCTGGTATATGTAGGCATCGGCACCAACCTCTCTTTGTATTTCATCCATAAACTCTTTCAGCAATGACAATGACACTGGCGGAATATGAAACCTACCTGCGTACACTGGCTGAGCGAATGGGTAACGTGCAACCCGTGCAACAAAAGATAACAAAACCAGCCAAGAAAAAACGATTGATCAACAAACAGTTTCACCATAAAAAACAACGATAATGCTGCAACAAGACTTTGAACAACTGAAAGATTTTATCCTGCTGCGCAATACTTATTTCAGCGCAGGATTTGCCAACGCTTATAAAGACGATACCACACACGCCGTATGGGTGCGACAAGGCGGTGATATGAAACGCCTGCTGCCGGCCGATACACTGGGCAACTACTTCTACCTGCGCAACGATGCATGGATGAAGTACGAAGCCAAAGAGCCTGAACGCATGACCGACACCGGTACACAACGCCTCACCTTCCTCGATACTATGAGCGTACAACTGGTAGCAGTGGTAAATAACGCCGACGCCTACAAGCTGATAGAAAACCTGCGCAACACCGCCCTGGCTTATGCGCCGCTGAATGTTGTCCCCGTCACTGCATCGTGGAACAGGGAGCAGGTGGTGGCTACTGAGCTGGCCAAAATGCGCATGGAAGATGTAAACGCTGCCCTGCAACGGCTGAAGGACGAAACCATCATTCGACTATCGCTCAGTGTATCCAAGACTTTTATTCCCGTCAATTGTATTTCCGAACCTTTTTAAAACCAATCATCATGGGTATCACCAATGCCATCAACCTGGGCGAAATACCTGTATGCAGCGAGGCGGTAGCCCTGCCCATCGTTGCAACTGAGACCGGCACCTGGGCTTTTCTTACTTCTTTCAACAATGCGTATCAGTATGTACAGTTCTCTGCCACCGCGGGGCAGCAATTAGTAGTGCCGGCCAGGCTCAACGAAGATTATACTTACCACATCAGGCTATATACCCCCGGCAATACTTTGCTGCACGATGGTGGTTATGTCGCCAAAACAGTCCCAATCCTACCCGGTGCGGAATATATCTATCCTGACCCCGAAGCAGGCACTGCTATCAGCACGGGCAAAATCCAGTTCCTGGCTACGGAAGGGCAAACCGAAGCAACACATACCGAACTGGTTAACGCCAAACAGGTAGCTGTATTTGTAGAAGGTGCCATGCGCCACGAGGGTGATGGTGAAGATGAATACCAGTTCAATAGCGTAACCGCTACCATCACTTTCAACACACCCCTTATTGCACAACAAAAGACAACAATTATCTACTTCAAATAAACAACCATGAAACAATTACTCATCACCATTTTCTTATTTACATCATTCGTAGCCTCCGCCCAAACCGGCCTGCTCATGCAGCGATATTATATTTCGGGTTCGCTATCAGTGGGGCAGAGTAACAGGGCGTTTGCTGACAGCTCGGCATGGTTGCAATTGGGCAACGATACTACCAATCGGGGAATTATATTACCCAAAGTATTGCTTGATAGCATACACACCACCGCCCGTGCATTATATGTGTACGACCTGCAGGACTCCGTGCTTTATCATTTTGACGGCAACAAACGAGTGCGCTACATGACTTACCGCGATACGGTTTTGATAAAACAACTCATCCTGGCCAACGCGCCCGATTTATCACCCTATGCGCAAAAGCAGGATACCGCACGCAACAAGTTTCTGCCTACTTATTATTATACGGATAGCCTTGCCGGCAAGCGGGTGAAGTACAGTGACTCGACAGGTTTTCTGCCTACCAAAAGTTTTCTGCTCGCCAACTATTTCATTAGGGGTGGTAACTCCTACAGCGCTGACGCTGCTATAGGATTAAAAGATGTGTACAACCTGGATATGCTCACCGGCAACCAACCACGTATGCGCATATTTTCAGGCGGCAATATCAGTATCGCCTCTACCGTCAATGATGGCTACCGACTGAGTGTAACGGGAACAGTTCGCATTACCGACCATACCTACGTAGAGAAAAACCTCATATTCCAGAATAATACACAAGGCATACAGATACTGGATGGAAATACCACGGGTGCCTACACCTCTGTACTGATAGGCCGCAACAATGGCAGCACCGGCGGGCGGGGTATTAAGATTGGCAACAACAACAGTAGCAATGCTACTAAGATATGGCAATACGCCATAGGTGAGGGCAATAATCTCTCCGCTGCCCCAAGTGATGCAGTTGTATTGGGAAGCTACAATACAATTACAACTGAAGACACAGATCAGTTTATTGTTGGATTTGGTAACACTATAAATTTTCTTGGTGGTGCTACTAGTAGAGGAGAATTTATCATTGGTGTCAATAATTCTGTCTTACACAAATACAGTTCCGTATTGGGCAACAATCAGCTGACCACAGCAGACAACCAGTTAATCATCGCTGATGGTAATGCTAATACTACCAACGGTGGGTATAGGCAGGTCTTTTTTGGTTCAGGTCCCAAGAGCAGCCTAAGTGGCGGGCTGGGGGCCCCTGTTACTATCAATGCTTCGGGCGGAAACGGCACGGATAAAACAGGGGGTTACCTGAAACTGGCAGGGGGCA
>DATCSV010000371.1:0-4559 GCA_036568285.1 Flavipsychrobacter sp.
CCTATCTCTTCGATAGTCGGGCCATTATCACCTTCCAGTCCAAAATAAGCTGCCAGTATTTCTGCCTCACGTACACTCAGCGATTTCAGGATACGCTTGATCTCGTTGCGCAATGAGTCTTTCATTACGTCGTCGTCTGTATCGCTGCTGCCTTCCAGCAGGTCACCCATGGCCACATCTTCCGCTTCATGCACAGGTGCATCCAGTGATGTATGACGAGTATTGGTGGTGAATATATTAGTTACCTCAGTTTCGCTCATTTCCAGTATGGTAGCCAACTCTTCAGTTGATGGCTCGCGCTCGTTGGCCTGCTCAAATGCTATATATGCTTTATTGGCTTTGTTGTATGTGCCAATCTTATTCTGTGGCAGACGAACCAGTCGGCCCTGCTCGGCCAATGCCTGCAGTATTGACTGGCGGATCCACCATACGGCGTATGAGATGAATTTAAAACCTTTTGTTTCGTCGAAACGCTGGGCGGCCTTTATCAGGCCCAGGTTGCCTTCGTTTATCAGGTCGCTCAGGGAGAGGCCCTGGTGCTGGTATTGCTTAGCTACCGATACTACGAAACGCAGGTTGGCTTTCACCAGTTTCTCCAATGCTACCTGGTCTCCCATATGTATGCGCTGTGCAAGGGTAGTTTCCTCTTCAGGGGCAATCATAGATATCTTGCTGATCTCCTGGAGATACTTTTCCACCGCCTGCGAATCACGATTCGTGATCTGAGTGGCAATTTTTAACTGCCTCATAATTTATCCTTTATTTAAATTGTATAATTGGTTAATAACCTTTCCTCATTATATAAGACGAAAAAACCGGGTAAAAAGTTTGTTCGTCTTTGAACTATTTTCTAACTTCATATCTCCGCAAATTGCGTTCCAACTATATACACATATCCACAATCTCAGTTACCGGCTACATTTTATACAACGTAAAACCTTTGTATTTAGTGTGTTATACACCTGATGGATTTCTTCTATAGCCAAATAGCAGCAATATGACGTGCAGATGATACCAAATCAGCCTGTAAAAGTAGTAAGCATCTGTCAAATTTGCTACCTTTGCGCGTCATATTAACGTCAACTTTAACATTTTTATGCAAAAAGACTTATATCAGCATCCGGATTATTACCTCGTAGATGAATTATTGACCGAAGAACAGAAGCTGATACGCGATTCTGTAAGGGCTTTTGTGAAAAAGGAGGTTAGCCCGATCATTGAAGAGTATGCCCAAAAGGCAGAATTTCCTGCCCATATCATCAAGGGTTTAGGTGAGCAGGGTTGCTTTGGGCCATTTATACCCCAAAAATACGGCGGTGCCGGAGTTGATTACACTACGTACGGTGTAATGATGCAGGAACTGGAGCGCGGAGACTCGGGTATCCGGTCTACTGCATCGGTACAGGGATCGTTGGTGATGTATCCAATATATAAGTACGGCAGCGAAGAGCAGCGCATGAAATACCTGCCTAAACTGGCGACCGGCGAAATGATGGGCTGCTTCGGACTTACAGAGCCTGATCATGGTTCAAATCCTGGTGGGATGATCACGAACTTTAAAGATGCGGGCGATCACGTGATATTGAACGGTGCCAAAATGTGGATATCCAACGCCCCGTTTGCTGATATAGCCGTAGTATGGGCTAAAGATGAACAAGGCGATATACGCGGGCTGGTGGTAGAGCGCGGCATGGAAGGCTTCAGCACTCCTACAACTCATGGCAAATGGTCATTGAGGGCGTCGGCCACGGGCGAACTGGTATTCGACAATGTAAAAGTGCCCAAGGAGAACATATTCCCGAATGTGAAGGGATTAAAAGGACCGCTAGGCTGCCTGTCCAGCGCACGCTTTGGTATAGCATGGGGAGCATTGGGCTGCGCAATGGATTGCTATGATACAGCACTGCGTTACGCCAAGCAACGTGAACAATTTGGCAGGCCGATAGCAGGTTTTCAGCTGCAGCAGAAGAAACTGGCAGAAATGGTGACAGAAATTACCAAAGGCCAGCTATTGGTGTGGCGCCTGGGCAAGCTGCGCGACGAGGACAGGGCTACACCCGCACAAATATCGATGGCTAAACGTAATAGCTGCGAAATAGCACTGGATATAGCCCGAGAAGCAAGGCAAATACTGGGCGGTATGGGTATCACTGGTGAATTCAGTATCATGCGCCACATGATGAACCTGGAATCGGTAATCACCTATGAGGGCACGCACGATATACATCTGCTGATAACAGGTATGGATGTTACGGGGTTGAATGCCTTTAAATAACTGATTAGAACTGAGATATTATTAAGGCTGCTTCCGGGCGGCCTTTTTTGTCAGCTCGTCTATCTTTTCTTTCTCGTTGACGGGAATGGCCACCTCTATTTTCCAGTTGTTTTCTTCATCCAGCTTCAATACATAATAGTACTCGCAGTCGTATACTGTCCGGCTTTTCTTGTCAATATAGTTCCATCGCATGCTTACGCGAACTATTCTTCCGGTTATCACCCGCTTATTAAGAATGTCGGGTACAGCACCTGTAATACCATGCAGGGTATAAAACCGTTTGCCCTGGTTGATCAGTCCCTCCAGTTTGGCTTCAGTTGTGTATACCTGGCTTGAGTCGTCGGACATAAAAATACACGGCAGGGTATAGCAATTGGCCATATACTTGCTGTCATGCCGCTCCAGTGCCGCAGCATAATCCTCAAAAAAATCGTTGATACTGTAAAGTGGATTTGTTCGTTCGCTCATGGCCCTTCCTCCTTTTGTTTGTGGACAACAAAGTTAGCGGAAGGCGGTAAGCCTGCCATGTTGGGTAAGATATATTTATAGATGCTATTTCGCGTAGTTGAATACCCGCTTCATCCAACCGTTGAAGAATACCTCCTGGCTGGGGTTGTTCTCGCATATGGTAATGTATTGCGCGCCTTTCAAGGCATTAAGGCCCGCCAGTATATTACGTTGCTCCGGATGACTGTTGAGTGCACCAATGGTGACCTTGCCCACCTGTCCGTCCACTTTCAGATTAGGGTATAGTTTTTCGCCTTTATTAGCCACGTTCAGCACTCTTTGCAGGAAGATACCCGCACGGCCAATACCCATATTCACTCCTGTGTCGAACATTTCGTTGGCTATCATCTGGTCTTTCACGTCATCCAGCTTCATGCTATCCCAGTACTCTTTTTTATACATTTCGTGTACCAGGCCCTGTAGTTCTTTATGGCTGTCTAAATTTTTTGGGAAGTTAGCTTGTTTGCGTAGTTGGTCTACTATTTTCCAGCCTTTCCAACGCGATTGCCTGTTGCGTGCTATGCCTTTATAGGTTTCACCCCCTGCGTCAGAAGGATTATTGCTATACCCGCCTTCAAATTCACGGGTAAGTTTATACGCCTTTTGAAAATCTGCCATAGCGATAGATATTAAGCATTTATGAAATGGTGACGAGGTAGCCGGACCCTTAATAGAGTCTGCAGGTCTCTACAGTGGTTATCCCGTCTTCTTTGGAATAATGCTCACTGGAACCTTCTTCACATATCTGCCTGGCTTTTTCCTGTGTGTTCGTCAGCTTATACTCGTTGATGAGCGTATCGGGCAGGCCCGGCTGGCCGCTGTATGCTATTTCGCACTGGCAAATGTATTCCCGGGTACAGGAAGACGCGCCAATAAGGAAAATCAATACGATGCCTGCTAACAGCCCTGAGCGTAGTTTCATGAACAGTAATTTTAACGGTTGAAGATAAAATGAATTTTCCAGTTGTACAAACCTAAAACAGTATTAGTTCGTTTTTTTACCGGCAGTTAATAGTCGATTTTTGTACGACTATGATGCTTCTGTACTAGTTTTGGTGAGTGTATGAACAACGAACAGCAATACTTTGATACGAACCGTGCCTTGTGGAACGAGAAGACAAAACACCACACTGCGTCTGCATTTTACGATATGGAAGGCTGGCTTGCCGGTAATACATCGCTGAAAGAGCCTGAACTGGAGTTGCTTGGCGACATAAACGACAAAGCGATACTGCACCTGCAATGCCATTTCGGGCAGGACAGCCTTTCGCTGGCCCGCATGGGTGCAAGAGTGACCGGTACCGACATATCAGACGCAGCAATTGAATATGCCACACAATTGAATGAACAGCTGGGGTTGAATGCGAGGTTCGTTGTGACAGATACTTACGGTGTACCGGAAGTAATAAACGAAAAATTCGACCTCGTCTTTACCAGCTATGGAGTTATAGGATGGCTGCCCGATATGCGCCGCTGGGCCAACGCGATAGCCGGGATGCTGAAACCGGGCGGCAGGTTGGTGTTCGTAGAATTTCACCCGGCGGTGTGGATGTTCGATAATGGCTTTTCTTATATCCAGTACAGTTATTTCAATCGCGGCCCCATAATAGAAACGCTGGAGGGTACCTATGCGGACAGGGACGCTGAAATACAGATGAAGGAAATAGGGTGGAACCATGCCCTGGCGGATGTGCTACAGGCACTCATTGATGCAGGCTTGCAAGTCGACACGTTTAAAGAGTATGACTATTCTGTTTACAATTGTTTTAGCAACACT
>DATCSV010000372.1:0-6782 GCA_036568285.1 Flavipsychrobacter sp.
CCAGTACGTTGATAGAAACGGCCCACCATCAACTCTTCTTTGCACAATACCTTCCATCACTTACAGATTTTGACAAACGAAGAATCAAAACTGAACTGAAATCTTTCTTGTCGCACATGGCCTTCAGCATGTTGGATAGTAAAAAATAAAGCGGCCATTCAGCCGCTTTACTATTATTTATTGTAATACTATCCGTTTTCGTCCCAGCACGGTGGTGTTATCCCGCAGCTCAACTATGTATACCCCGGGAGGTAATGAGCCCGTGGATATGTCCGCTTTGCCACCGTTAAATGTATTTTCTCTGCGCAGTACAGTCTTACCGGTATAATCAATAATATTTACCGTAACAGCCTTGCCGGCCACTATTGACGGGCCTGCAATAATTTTGAAATTATCCTTTGCCGGGTTAGGTGCTATATGAAATACATCTTCTGCATAAGGTACTATTATAACAATGTTAGTAGAGTCGGTTGTATCCGTGGTATCAGGTGCCGAGCCCTGCAACACGGAACTCCACATACCGCGGCCATACGTAGCCGCCCATATTTCCTCCGTTGCATTATTGATTGCTATATCCAGCACCTCAACAAACGGCATATTCTTGCGGAAAGAAGCCCATGCACCGGCAGTAGATGTGTCCATGTAGTACACCCCCAGGTCCGTACCCACGTACATTACCTGGTAGGCGGTATCGTACGCAATACAACGTACCGGCACGTTGGGCAATCCCGCGTTCAGCAGCGACCATGCACCTTTGTTATATTCTGCCACTTTGGTACTTCCATAGCCGCTGAATGTGAGATAAAATCTTCCACTATCTGCCGGGTGTGGCTTTATATCAGAAATAGTACCGTTGTATGGAACGATGATAGTATCAAATATTGCTGAATTGCCAGGCACATAATTATCCGCATAAAACACCACCTGTGTATCGGGAAATATGGCGTAAATAGTCGGAGTTGGTCCGCCTGTCATAGCTATTCGCGTACAATTGTCACCTGTTATTGCAGAGCCTTGTATAGACATCCAGTTGTCGCCCCTGTCCGGGCTGAAATAAATATGCTTATACCCGGCTACCAGGTGCTGGTTATTGTTCGGACTAATTATATAAGGTGTTATCCAACCGCCCGATGGGTTCCCCGGCATATTATCCTGCAGGTTGTCAAAATTAATACCGCCGTTGACAGTGCGGTAAATTGAACCACCGTTCTGAGTGGATGTATAAAATACGTTTGAATCCAGGGGATCAGCCTGGCAATCCATTCCGTCACCACCCGTAATATCGTACCATGTACCACCCTGTAAACCTTTTGTACCATTATCCTGCGAGCCGCCTAACACGCCTGTCGCAATATTTGAAACAGCGTTCCGGTAAAACTGCGTTATACTCAGTCCATGAGATATATCAGTCCAAAGCGTACTATTCGGGTTGCGGGTTTTATATATACCGCCATCATTACATTCAAACAATTCACCGGTAAGCGGATGATATGCATAATAGTGTTTATCGGCATGTATGGTAGCAATACCGGGATTATCTGAATACCATTCTGTAACCAGCGACCAATTACGTCCACCGTTGGTAGAGCCATACGTATTCACACCTCCGGCGTATACGATGTTGGGGTTTTGCGGGTGAATAACAAACGCAAGGTCATACCACCCTTGATTGCCGCAGCCTTTGCCATCCAGGCGGCCTACTATCAGGTCACCTGTTTTTGCATTTGAAGCGCCGGCGTTACAATTGGTGCCTGTAGGTGCATAAATAAGAGTGTATGATTTGCCGGTATCTACGGATTCGTATATGCCCATCAGGCCATTGCCACTGTTGCAAACCATTGCTCTTACCAATGCTACATTGGCAGGCGTTACAGCTATAGTTATACGACGCGCGTTATTAAAGTTCGTCACCACGTTCCAGGTCATTCCTCCGTCCTTGGAACGGTATACTTCCCTGTCGTCACTATTGCGAGAGCCATACATGATGCTGGTATCCGTAGGATGGTACAGCACCTGTATGAAATTACCCGACTGCCTGTTGCTCCATGTTGCACCACCGTCAAATGACTTGTATATGCCTAAGCTTGTAGCCAGTGTCAGCGAGTTAGTATCCAGTGGATTGATCAGCAGCCAATTGGTAGTCCTTCCCTGCGATGTAGCCCAGGATATACCGGTAGTATTCCATGTTTGACCGCCATCGGTTGATTTCAGTACTCCTATACTGTTATTATTATTATAACTGGCACTGCCACCGTCACGGTCACCTGTACACAGGTAGATGGTATTCGTGTTTTGTGGGTTCACGTCAATATCCGATACATCTGTCCTTGGCAGGTTGTCAGAAAGTGATGTCCACGTCATCCCATCGTTGCTTGTCTTCCATATACCACCGCCCGAGGCGCCCACCCAATAAGTATTGCTGTCCGTTGGATGAAATTCTACGCAGTTAACCCGGCCTATGCCGCCATAACCACTGTATGAATTAAAAGGCCCCTGCAATTTCCAGTCCGATTGGTCGGCGGTGGTTTTTGAGCGCGACCTGTTACCCAGGTTCAGCATTTCAATATAATTAGCCGCTGCCGATACCATATATCCATTTTCATCCAGGTGGTGCTCCCAGTACCAGCGCCAACGGTCAAACTGGTAATGCTTACCCTCTCTTATTTTACCGCCTTCTTCCTCAGCTGTCCTGTGCACGCCATGCTCCTGTTCATATGCCTGCACCAGGTCGGCTAACTTTACAGGTTTGCCATTTTCATCTTCTACGAGCGGCAACTGCGCCCACGACTGTGTACCCAATAAAATACCTGCACACAATAAATAGATTTTCTTCATATTCAAATTTCAATGTAATCAGATAAAAATATTGTTTTTTTAGATAATATCCCGATGAATTTTGTCATGTTTAATAAAATTGATGTTATTACACTAAAAGTTTCACATACTTTCGCTGCGCTTTAATCACTAACTAAGCGACTATACATAATTCAGTTTAATCAATGCAGCACATGCCAGGCGAGGATAGTTTTGACGAACTGATAAACGGATATATAAATGAGAAGGTAGGTATCTGCCCAAATTTCCTCTCTCAATCTCTCACTGAGCAACTTCGCAAACGGCTGGAACTGCTGCATATGCAGGACGAACTTGCACCGGCAGGTATTGGCAGAGGTATTTCCAAAGTGTACGATATGCAGATAAGGAGTGATAAGATCTATTGGATTGATAAAACCAGCGTCGACCCATTCGAACTGGAATTTGTGAACATAGTCGAAGAGTTTATCGCTTACCTGAACAGAACCTGCTACACAGGTATCAACGATTACGAACTGCACTATGCCCTGTACGAGCCGGGCAGTTTTTACAAACGCCACCTCGATCAGTTTAAAAATAATCCCGGCCGTAAATTCACTTTCATCACTTACCTGAACGAAGGCTGGCAGGAAGAACACAGCGGACATTTGGCTGTTTACCCGGATGGCAATGATAATGCACTGCTGATACTACCCACAGGCGGAAAATGCGCTTTCTTTAAAAGTGATGAACTGGAGCACGATGTAAGGCCCGCTACCCGCCCGCGAATGAGCATTGCAGGCTGGCTGAAAAGCAATTGAGTATCGGCACGACTACCGGATAAGTACTACATCACCTTTGTAATAGTACTCCTTATTCAACGGGCCGGCAAATTTCAGTTGATAGAAATATACCCCTAATTCCGCACGCATGCCTTTATAATTACCATCCCACCCTTCTTTATGATTCGATGTAGTGAATACCCTTTCTCCAAAACGGTTATACACAGAAAACCTGTAATTCCTCACCGGGCATATTGGATATATTATGGGCCTGAATACATCGTTCAATCCATCATTGTTAGGTGTAAATCCGGTAGGTACGCCCGATAAGCAATGGTCGCAATATTCCTCCTTCACATTAGTTGAGGCTTCGTCAACACACCTGCCCTTTGTAGCAGTTACTGCATAAACCCCTTCTTTATCAACATCATATGCTGCATTAATGCTACCGTCATTCCACAGGTAAGAAACATCCTGGATAGTAGTTGCATCCAGCCTGATTATTTCTCCTGTACATAATGCTGTATCGGCAGGTAGGCGCAGTTCCATGTACTCATCCATCACTGTTACTTCGTCGTATCGTTCACAGCCTTCTTCTGTTATCGTAAGGCCATATGTGCCCGGCACATTTACCCGCAGCGACGCAGTTGTTGAGTCGTTTGTCCATATATAGGATGCGGTTGGCGGCGCATCTGTCACTGGGTACAAGACTGTATCAAAGCAGGTAACGATATCATTCCCCAACGACATGTCGAAGTTCACGAGTTTGACCTCGAAACTGTCAGTACGCACCCGGCAAGCATCATCCGTACTCGTTACTATATACCGGCCCGATTGCCTGGCATCAAACTGCGGGGCGGTAGAGCCGTCCTGCCATTCATAAGATGTAAAACCGCCAGGCGCCTGTAGCCTGGTAATGGGTTGAAAACAAACGGTCAGGTATTCGGGTGTTACCGATATCCGTTCAATGGCTTTCCGCGGAAACGAAGGTGCCGGTAAAGAAGACGTAGTATATGTGCCCGGTGCGGTTTGCATTCGTATAGGCACAAAATTACATGCCAGGCCCGGCACATCCGGTTGCTCAATACGTCCTAAGAAATCCTGGCCTACCGTGAAAGTATGGTATATCTTATTATCAGCACCTAGTTGCATAGCACTCTTGTTCCACCCGGCGCCAAAAGAATGTGCCATTTTAAAATAAGCAGGGCTAGATTGATTGTCAGTGAGTAATAACGTAACAGGGTTGCCTACGGAAAGTGTGGGGCCGGAACTGATGACAGGAAGCTGCCGCAAAATATAGACATATTGACCGGGACCGGATGTGTAGTACCCGCTGATATACAGCAGAGATTCATCAGGCGACAGGCAGATAGCTGGAATACTATTGGAACTAATCCGGTGCTCTGTCTGTGGAAACCCCCATGTCAAAGCAACAGGATTGCTCACCACACCGGTAGCAGGATCAAAGTCATAAGCCAATACGTCGGCGCTCTCATACGATACTATCAGTTTGTTTCTCGTATAGCTGAATATGATATTGCCTGCGCGTTTGGCCACGCCGGTACCATTGCCATTCGGGTGCATCGACGGCACCATACTCAGCGGACTGACAACAGCCCTGGTGCTCACTCCTTTATTGTTCACTTTGTACGTTTTAAACGCATAACCCGGCACTGCCGAATTGCCTGACTGGACAATTACCCAGTATGAGCAATCATTGCCCGGCGCTATGGTCATATAATGCCCGCAATCTGTATCCAGCAAAATATGGTCCTTGCCTGCTACCACATCGCCAAGGCCATTATTCAGGCGCATATCCACTACTGTATAGGTAAGTTGCCCCACGTAATAGCTGCCAAACGGCGCCGCTCCGTTCGACGGGAAGGTGGTAAATACATAGTAAATATTGCTGTCTGTCGCATCAGGCACGATCATAGCATTCAGATTCCAACTACCCAAGTACCGTGCCCACACCGGATTGTCACTGCCGGGCATCACATCGCCATTAGCATCCCATATCTTCAGGCCGTTGGCATAAAAGAGAATATCTCCATTCGCGTCGGTTTGCGTGGCGGCAACTGCAGCATGGGTATATATGGAACTCTGTATTGGTACCGCGGCAGTGTTCCTGAAGTCCATACCCGCATTATGCCCGAAGGCCCATACCGGAGAAGGTATTTGTTGTGCATGAATGAGATGCACACAACTACAGAAGAATACAGAAAACAACCATGTAAATTTTACACGCATAACTGTAATGACGTGTTTTCCACCTTAATAGTTGGCAAATCAGGTAAACCAATGTGAAATACCTGGCACTATACAATGTGGGCGACTATCTCATACATTGCTGTGACAAACACGTGTGTTATATGTCATCAGTATACAGGCGCAGTTTCCTTGACAAAGTGTTGACCTCGTGTTGCAGATTTTCCACCTGCTGCAACAGCCCGGCGATGGCTTCTATACCTTCGATGTTAATATCCAGGTCGCGATGCAGGCGTGCCAGTTGCTCCAGCCTGGTCACCTGCTCGTTGTCTATAAACTGCTCTTCTTCAATAGTCACCAATTGGGTAAACCCCGCTTCCTGTAGCTGGATTATGAATGTGTACGACACATTATGATGCGTACAAAAATCCTTTGCCGTTATCATCTCAGTTTTTTCCATGACTATCATTTTTCAGGTCAGCCAGTTGTTTGAATAATTCTTTTTCCTGTTCTGTAAGGTTGGTCGGCACAAGCACGTTCCATGTGATATACAGGTCGCCATATTCTCCGTCTTTTTTATACTTCGGAAAGCCTTTCCCCTTCACACGTACCTGGGTACCATTTTGCGTTTCGGGTGGCACTTTCATTTTTATTTTACCGGACATGGTTTCTGCTATGTGTTCTCCGCCCAACACCGCAGTGTACAATGGCAGGTCGATGGCGATATGAAGGTCATCGCCTACCCTCCGGAACGGTGTATTATTGTTGACCACAAAAGTGATGTACAAATCGCCTTTGGGGCCTCCGTTTATACCTTCACCGCCATAGCCTTTCAGCTTTATTACCTGCCCATCTTCTACCCCCGCCGGTATGGTAATGCGGATGCTTTTGCCATTTACGTTCAACACTTGCTTGCGTGTTTCGTAGGCATCTGTCAGGTTCATCTGCAGCGATGCACGATAATCCTCTCCTTTGTACCGGGCACTGCTCCTGCGCTGC
>DATCSV010000373.1:0-2154 GCA_036568285.1 Flavipsychrobacter sp.
GGCGGGGCTTCCCAATTTATCAATGTGGTCGATATTATCCGATTGCCTGTTTCAAATCTTCTATCAAATCTTCCGCATCTTCTATACCTACACTCAGCCGTATCAGCGAATCGGCCAGTCCGTTTTTGATACGTTCTTCACGTGGTATAGCAGCGTGGGTCATGCTGGCAGGATGCCCGCAGAGTGACTCCACACCACCCAGCGACTCAGCCAGTGAGAAGAGTCTCACTTTCTTCAGCACTTCGGTAGCCGCATCTACGCTGTCTTCTTTCAGCACGAAAGATATCATACCGCCAAAGCCACGCATTTGTTTTTTAGCTACATCGTGGTTGGGATGGTCTTCAAAACCGCACCACAGCACCTTGCCCACTTTGGGGTGGGCGCGCAGGTATTCGGCTATGGCTTTACCATTTTCGCAATGGCGCTGCATACGCACATGCAATGTTTTTATACCGCGCAGCACCAGCCAGCTATCATGAGGGCCGGGTACAGCACCGCAACTGTTTTGTATGAACGCAAGGCGTTCCTGCAGGCTGTCGTCATTCACTATCAAAGCACCCAATACCACGTCGGAGTGACCGCCCAGGTATTTGGTAGCAGAGTGTAATACTATATCAGCACCCAGGTCCAGCGGATTTTGCAGGTAGGGTGTAGCGAAGGTATTGTCTACTACCAGTAGCAGGCTGTGCTTTTTCGCTATTGCTGCGCAGGCTGCTATATCTACTATGTTCAGCATGGGGTTGGTAGGAGTTTCCGCCCATATCATTTTTGTTTTGTCATTGATATAGTTGCTGATGTTATCAGGGTTGCTCATATCAATAAAGTGAAACTTGATGCCATAGTTCACAAACACTTTGGTCATGATGCGGTATGTACCTCCGTACAGGTCGTTGGCCACTATCACTTCATCACCCGGCATCAGCAGTTTTATTACCGCATCGGTTGCCGCCATACCACTGCCGAAGCAAAGGCCATGATTGCCATTTTCAATTCCCGCCAGTGCTTTCTCCAGCGCATGGCGTGTGGGGTTTTGCGTACGCGAATATTCATAACCCTTATGCACACCCGGTGCCGATTGCACATAGGTAGATGTCTGGTATATCGGTGTCATGATAGCGCCGGTAGCAGAATCGGGCTCCACACCTGCATGTATCATCTTAGTAGCTAATTTGTAATTCTTAGTATCCATTCTTTAAGCTATTTAGGCTGCAAAGGTATCATTTGTAAAAAGACTTTCCATATTACAGGAACACGGGCATGCGCAGAATGCTATTGTTTAACTAATTTTAACGCATGGATAATTCCCATATCAGGCCGAAGAGTGAATTGAACCCGCAGGAGCGGGAGTATGAGAACAGTATACGGCCACAGTCTATTGAAGATTTCTCCGGACAGCCGCAATTGATCGAGAACCTCAGGATTTTCATCAAAGCTGCCAACCTGCGCGGGGAGGCGCTGGACCATATATTATTTCATGGCCCTCCCGGCCTGGGAAAAACTACCCTGTCGCGCATAGTAGCCAACGAGCTGAATGTAAACATAAAAGAAACCAGTGGGCCGGTAATTGAAAAACCGGCAGACCTGGCCGGCCTGCTCACCAGCCTGGAAGAAAGGGATGTATTATTTATAGATGAGATACATAGGCTGAGTACCGTGGTGGAAGAATACCTCTATGCAGCCATGGAAGATTTCAAGATCGACATTATGATTGACAGCGGCCCTGCAGCCCGCTCTGTGCAAATCAATATCAATCCCTTTACATTGGTGGGCGCCACCACCCGTTCCGGTTTGCTCACTGCCCCATTGCTTAGTCGCTTTGGCATTAAGTCAAGGCTGGAGTATTATAACAAAGACGTACTGCAACGCATCATATTACGCTCTGCTGCTTTGCTGAATGTACGTATCACGTCAGACTCAGCCATGGAGATAGCCGGACGCAGCCGGGGCACGCCGCGTATTGCCAACGGCTTGCTGCGCCGCATGCGCGACTTTGCGCAGGTATTAGGTAACGGCACCATTGATATGGCCATAGCCGAACATGGGCTGCGTGCGCTGAATGTAGACAGCCACGGCCTGGACGATATGGACAATAAAATACTGACTACGCTAATAGATAAATTCAAAGGCGGTCCGGCGGGCATCAATAACATCGCT
>DATCSV010000374.1:0-3349 GCA_036568285.1 Flavipsychrobacter sp.
CTTTGCATTTAATTACCTGGATATTATATTAGCGGCTTAATTAACAATAATACTTATAAACATGAAAAATTTACTTGCTCTGTTTTGCCTGGTGTATTCTACTCATTCCTTTGCCCAAAACAACGATGTAACTGTTGGGGCGTTAGCTATCAACACCAGTGTTTATTCCTTTAGCAAAGACATTTCAGAAAGCTACACGCCTTACAGGCCGCCGCGTGGACGTAGCTGTGTCAATGGTTTACGAATTGTAGCAAATGTACTGGCAATTCCTGGTGGGGCCCTTATCGGCTGGCCATTGGGTACAGCCATAGGCGGTGGCGATCCTGAATGGTATTTGGCCGGTATTGGTGTAGGCTTGGTGGCAATCGCTATCCCATTGGATATAGTGGGTAAAAGACGTTGTGAGCGTTACTCAATGACCAAAACATCAGAGTTGCCATACTACGCATTCAGCGGTAGTAATACCAGGTTGAGTATAGGTGGGTCGGGCAATACTATTGGACTAGTACTGAATTTTTAAGTTTCACATGGCCTTAATCTCTGCTTGAGTTCCGGGGTCTGATGACACATAACTTAATAACAAAGGGCCGCAATTGCAGCCCTTTTACGTGTGTGTAATATATTAATCTAGAAATCGGTTTCGATAAACTTCTGAGGCAGCGGCTTAAGCTTGATGATGCCGGCGGCGTTGAACAATTTAATAAACGGGTAAACAGGGTCTATCTCGTACTTACGCATGCCAAAATTGGGGTGCGAAGCCCTCTTGTGGTGGTTGTTGTGATATCCCTCGCCCAGCATGATGATATCTACGGGCATAAGGTTTACGGCGGTGCTTTTCAGCTGGAAGTTTTTGTAGCCATATTTATGCGCGTACCAGTTAATAATAGCGCCGTGTATTGGCCCCATAGTAAAGTGTATGGGTAACAGCAGGAACATCCACCAGGCAGTAGCGAAGTAAATATAGAAAGCAGTATATGCTGCTGCCCAGAATATACGGGGCCCCCAGCCATGGGCAAAACGGTCGAAGCTGTCCCAGTCGGGCAGGTTTTTGGTAAAACGCTCTTCTACCACAGTTTTACGGTCGAAGATGTTGGTGTACACCGTTTTGGTGGCCCACATCATCGCAAACACATTCTTGTGATGCAGCGGGGAATGCGGGTCTTTATCAGTATCTGCATATGCATGGTGCATCCTGTGCATAATCGCATACGCCCTGGGGCTTAGGTAAGAGGAGCCCTCAGTTATCCAGGTAAAGATGAAAAAGAAACGTTCCCAGCCTTTACTCATGGTAAAAGCACCATGGGCACCGTAACGGTGCTGGAAGAAAGTTTGGGAAAAAAGGGAGAAGTAATGATGTGCAATGAAAAATATCAGGATGGCCATACCGGCGAAATGTCTTTTGTATTGGATTGCAAAGATATATCATCTGCACTAATCTAGTTACATAGGTGTTTGTTGTATGTATTCTTCCTATTCTCCCGGAATTTCCTGTAAACTATAGTATACAGGCAGGCCTTTAGCAAGGATCCGGTCCCGTTCGCGATTAGCGCCGGGGCTTTCAGCTAGCAGCAACAGGGCGTCGCATGTATCTATTACAGCCATAGAAATCTTCATGATAGCCTCGTACGGATTGTCCAGGTGGGCTTGCTGAACTACCGGCAATGCTGCATTGACACCGATAAGCGGTGTATGCCCCATTTCCAGCAGGCGGGCGGCAGCACGGTTCATGTTGTCCAGGTTTGCTTGTCTTTGCTCTTCAGTATCTGCAGAGAAGGGCCCTGCTACGCCAATGACCATAAGTCGTATATTTATGCCAATCTAAGGTATCTGTTTTAACGTATAGAAGCTGTTAAATCCAACAATATGCAAACACCTTTTCACGGCCTGAGGACGGCCATCTATAAAGTATATGACATAGCCGAGGCTACAAGCTGGTACACACAGGTACTGGGTATAGAGCCTTATTTCAACGAATCCTTTTACGTTGGGTTCAATGTAGGTGGTTTTGAGCTGGGCCTGCAACCGCAGGATGAAATAGCTGAAAAGCCTGATACCGTAATGACTTATTGGGGAGTAGATGATGTGGCAGCTACGCACGCGATGCTACTCAGCGCAGGCGCTTCACCACATGAGGAACCTACCGAGGTAGGCGGCGGTATAATAGTGGCCGCTGTGAAAGACCCCTGGGGCAATGTGTTCGGGATTATTTATAATCCGCATTTCACCTTGCCGGGCCAGCCCGCTACACCACGACATTGATCATCCTGCCGGGCACATAGATGAATTTCTTCAGCGGTTTGCCTTCCATCCATTTTATCACAATATCATTGCTCAAAACTGCTTTTTCTACGTCCGTAATGTCCATATCCAGGGGGAACTCCATTTCGGCCCTTGCTTTGCCGTTAATAGCTACGGGGTAGTTCTTGCTGTTTTCTTTTACATACTGCTCTTCCCATTGCGGATAAGCGGCATCTACCACGCTGCCCTCATGGCCAAACTGGTGCCACAGCTCTTCAGCAAAGTGAGGTGCGAACGGCGCAATCAGGACGGCTAAAGGCTCCAGTACAGCACGTTTATGGCAATTCATAGATGTCAGTTCGTTAATGCATATCATGAACTGGCTAACAGAAGTATTGAAAGAGAATTTTTCTATGTCTTCGCTTATTTTTTTGATGGTCTTGTGCAGCACTTTTAACTCCGCATCAGTAGCGGCTTCGTCTGTCACTATCCATCCTTGCTGCTCATCGTTATACAGACGCCACATCTTTTTCAGGAAACGATGTACGCCTTCTATGCCTTTAGTGTCCCAGGGTTTGCTCACATCTATCGGGCCGAGGAACATCTCGTACATGCGGAATGTATCGGCGCCATATTGCGCTACAATATCGTCGGGGTTGACCACATTGTATTTGCTCTTCGACATTTTTTCTGTCTCCGCACCGCAGATGTATTTGCCATCTTCCAGTATAAACTCCGCATCAGCATATTCTGGTCGCCATTGTTTGAATGCTTCGGTGTTCAACTCTAAACCGTCTACGTATTTTACATCCACATGCAGTACGTCAACCTTGTGTTCTTTCTTCGAGCCCGCTGATACAAATGTATTTGTACCGTTTATACGGTAAACAAACCTTGAACTACCCTGTATCATTCCCTGGTTGATGAGTTTTTTAAATGGCTCGTCAAAGCTGATATGGCCGAGGTCGTGCAGGGCTTTGGTCCACATACGGCTGTACAGCAGGTGGCCTACGGCGTGTTCCGTACCGCCTATGTATATATCCACCTCGCGCCAGTAATCGGTAGCTTTCCTGTTCGCAAAAGTTTCGTCGTTGTGCGGGTCCATATACCG
>DATCSV010000375.1:0-5070 GCA_036568285.1 Flavipsychrobacter sp.
ATCAGTTAGTGTAAATGACAGGGCCGATTCTTCGTTAAGTGCCAGCCCTACGTATATATAATCATGAGCAGGGTTGGGGTATATACCACTTACCAGTAGCTTTGGTGTTTGTATGATTCCCGCAGGGTTTGTAATATTAAAAGGAGCGGCACCGTCCGGAGCTGCTGCGGGAGCATTTAGCTTTGCAGTAGCAGGGCTTGTAGCTTTTTGCAGGTAACCATCGCCCACATTTGTAAACCATCCGGCCCCGAACGCTTCATTTACAGTCCGGGTTTTAGTATCACCGTAAAAATAATCTGCCTGTGCTTTTGCAGGAGTAATATCCAGTACGAAGTAACCATGGTTATCCAGGTCAACATAGCGCAGGTGCGGATTTTCTACCAGCAATGCCTGCTGATCTGGTACAGGAGATGTGCCGGGCCTGCTTTCGTTCCGGTTAGGAGAAGCCAGGCTGGGTGTGGCCAGTTCCACACCAAATGTTCCTTTGCCGGTAAACGGCTCGTAACGGGAGGTGTCATGTGGCGCTTCTGTAAGGTCATAAGCCCATGAGCGGTGGGTGTCGCCTGTTAAAATGATATTATTCTTGCTGCTCATGTTAGTCAGCTCATCTAATACTAACTTTCTTTCAGCAGGGTAGCCGGTCCATGCGTCTATATCCGGCGTTATCCCGTCTTGTGAAAACATGACCTGGTTGCCTAATATCTGCCATGTGGCTTTAGATTGTTTCATGTTGTCCAGCATCCAGTTCCGCTGCACATCCCCCAGTATACGACGGTCAGGATCGTTGAATTCAGGAGAGTTCACATTAGTTACCTGTGCGTTGCGGGCTTCATCCCTGGTATCCAGCATTAAAAGCTGCGCCAGGTTTCCGTATGAGAACTTGCGGTAGATGCGTGCATTGCGTACAAACTCAGGATGGCGTATAGGCATCCACTCAAGATAAGCCCTTATAGCGTTTTGCTTACGGGTTTCAAAGTCACCCTCTGTTTTAGGGTCATGGCTCATAGCACCTGTTTCGTATGTGTTGTTCACTATTTCGTGATCATCCCACACAGCAATGAACGGGTGTTGCTGGTGTGCAGCACGCAGGTCCTGGTCTAATTTATAGAAAGAGTGACGAATACGATAGTCGTCCAGTGTAATGGTAGTATGGTTGGGCCTGTGTGTACGGCCTACCTCAGCAGTATAGCCATAACCATAAGTAGGATATTCGTAAATATAATCGCCCAGGTGCAATACCGCATCCAGGTCATTACGCTCAGCAATACGCTTATAACCATTAAAGTACCCCATCTGGTAGTTAACACAGGATACTATGGCAAAACGAAGATGGTTAACCGTGCTTTGTGGTAATGTGTGGGTACGTCCTATGATACTGTTTTTCTTAAGTGCGGAAAAGTAGTAATAGTACGTAACACCGGGCTGAAGACCATCTACATCAACTTTTACGGTATAGTCTTTGGTATAATCAGTATTCACCACACCTTCTTTTACAATTTTAGTAAAGCCGGTGTCCAGCGCCATTTTCCATTGAACCCTTATGGTAGTGTCATATTCGGGCGTAACCCTTGTCCATATTATAACGCGGTCGTCCAATGGGTCGCCGGAGGCAACGCCGTGATAAAAAGGTGCCAGTGATGTATCAAAATATACTGCTTCTATACCATCATCAGGCCCGTGGGTAAAACTACTCTGCGCATTTATATTACCTATAACGGCCAACGTGCAGTATATAAAACTTACTATACTTCTTCTCATGCTCTACAGTTTTATTATTTTATTTACGGTTGTGTTGTTTGCGCCGGTAGTGTGTAGTATATATATGCCTGTGTTCCAGTTGCTTGGGTTTACAGTTATTTTATTGCCGTTTGTATCAGTTTTCCAGATGCATTTACCATCCAGGCTGTACACTTTTGCAGATTGTATTTCACCATCGCTTTCAATGGTTAGCTGGTTTACAAACGGGTTAGGGTACAACCTTATAGATTGCTGGTTGTTCTGCTCCATTTTACTGACAGAAGCACGAGCTATGTTTGCTTTGCTTATGGCCATCAGCCTGTAACCATTGTTATACGGAGGGGTTGTGGTATTGTTGAACTGCGAACCAATACCTGTTATTGAAAAATACCCGGTTGGTACAATTTCTCCTGGTAGGTCGGTGTTATCGCTCACATAAATGGCGATGGTATCATTGGTACTAACTTGTACAGCATATACTTCCAGGTTCCTGGGCCATGCATTTAATGCAGGATATAATTTTACAGAGTCTAACTGTAAATAGGCCGATTCTTCAGCCTCTGTCAGTGAGGTTACTTTCTTAGGCGTTTCCAGGCTGTTATTGCTGCTTATTTTCTGAATAGAATCAATAGCTTCAAATCTTGTCAATCCGCGGAAGTAACCTATAGCACCCCATGCCTTCACCTTGTCACCCGCAGTTGGCGTGTATGTCCCGGCCTGTGGCTGGTAAACATTAATACCTGCACCATTTTGTATCACATAAAAGTCCAGTCCGTTAGATGCACTGTAGTTAACGCCATGTACTATACCTTCTATTTCAAAAGTTCTGCCAACGCTATCGGGCAGGCCTTGTGCATCGTCACCCGCAAGGTTCGATATTGCCACCGCCGGGTAGCTGTAATTAATTACATGTATAGTGTCGTAAATGGTTTGTCCTATCGTACCATTAACGGCATTGCGAATACCCAGTACAAAATATTCATCAGCTTCAAAAGGCTGTGTGTTTTTTATCCCGAAACTAAAGGATGCCACAGTGTCATTAGTAGAGCCGGGGAATGTAACATAACCTGATGATATAATAAGGTCAGTAGCAATGTCAATATTTCCCGTATCAGCTATAAATACTTCTACCTGGCTTATAAAATTTGATTTGTTGTGGATATGCAGCGGTACTTTAACAGTGCCTTCAGCTTCGCTGAATGTTGAATTTTCTTCCGCAAATTCCATACTCAGCAATACGGGTGCGCTTACTGCAGCTATAGCAAAACTATCTATTGCCAGGCCGTCATCGTAGCTGTCACTGTCATAATCTGTCCAGCGTATCCATAAGGTATCATTGGGTTGCAAAGACAGGTTAGCTATTACATTAGCTACTTTAGTCTGATTGGCAGCCAGGTTACCATTCATAGGTGTGTTCAGCGTACCATTTGTAACCGGTGAGTAAAAATCTAATGTAGAAAGATTGATATAATTTCCCGTATCAATGCTTTTGGCCGATGTTGCATAACTGAAGTGTAGGGTATCGGGGCCTGTAGAACGTGCAGGACGGCCCTGGCGCCACATTTCGCCTGTGAATTTCACTTCAACATTATTAATGGTCTGCCCGGTTTTATTTATCCATGCTGAGCCATAGTGTGAAATATTTAGAGACCCGCTTCCGATAGAACCCAGGGCGCGTTCAGAACTATTACTGTCGCCAAAACTATATGTATTGCCACCTGCAAATTCACCTATAGCTACCCTGTATGTCTGGTCAGCATTGGTGCCGGTTTCTGAAGCAAACCATCCTGTAGGTAGTGTTGAAAATGCCGGTGTTGCTCCCGGTACATTACCCAACACATCAAAGTCCTGATAATAATACGTATTAAAGGCTGTGAACGCTAACGTGTTTGATGTGCTTGTTGGCAGAAAAGTGATACTAACGTCATCTATACCCATACCATCGTCAAAACTGCTTGAATTATGGTCCATCCATCTTATCCACAAGGTATCATTTTGTGCAAGGTTGATGCCTTTCAACGTATCGTCGATATTTACTTTATTGGCATTTGCATTGCCATTTAGCTGTATGTTGCTGGGGCCGGTAGAGGATGCCGGACTGATGAAATTAAGATAAGCAGCATTGTTCCATACGCCGGTAGTAAGCGTGCCATTGTTAGTTCCATATGCAACATGAAGACTGTCAGGGCCTGTACTTCTTGCAGGGTTACCAGCACGCCATAACTCACCGGTATATTTTACTCTTACATCCTGTATTGTGCCTCCTGTATTGTTCACAATGGCTATACCAAAGTAAACAGGCGCTACTGTTCCGCTACCTACAGAGCCTAATGCACGTTCTTGCACTGCGCTATCGCCGAAGCTGTATAAATCGCCACCGGCGTATTGTCCCCATGCTGCACGATAAGTTGCATCTGCTCCGGTCCCAACTTCTGTTGCTGTCCATCCTGCGGGTAGCGTACTGTGTGGATTGGTGAGCGTAGTGTCAGACAATCCGTTAAAATTTTCAGTATATGGAACCGAAAGTTGTGTAATAGTAACCTGGGCATCTACTGCAATACCCGTGAGCATCGCTATGCTCAAAGCGGTAAACCTCATCTTCATCGTATGTATATTTATTAAAATGGTTATTGGGTGCTATACCCTGGATGCAAAATTGGCTATGTAATGTTAGGGAACCGTTAAGGTAATCTTACCGTAGTGTCAATAAAACATAAATACTAATAATTAATATTCTTAATGATGTGGTAGACTTTAATTGGAATACATGCCGGACGCAGCGATAATATTAGTTGAGAGGTAGCGGATAAAAGTGCAGCCTGCATCATACTGCTATCAGCTCGTGGAGAAAGTTACTATGTCGATATCAGCATCCACTCATGCTCTGTACAAGTACCGGGTGTTTTTTATTACAGCAATTTTACGTATATTTGTATATTCAGGTATGGTCCGTTCTGCAGGGATAAAATTGCGAAGCTCTGTATAAACTTTTTCCGCCTGTGGTATAGGTAGCTATCGGTATAGAGGGCCACTCGCGCAAGACAATCTCGGCACACAACCCACTTAAAACGCAACAATCCGTAACACAAAGAACATGAAAAACGCAAAACACCATGAAAAAACGAGCAAAACGGAACTATAGAGAACCCATGAGAACCAAAGAGAGCCCCGTGCGATGGGTGCTCCCCTTTAGGGGGTCGGGGGAACCTCGCGGTACAAACCCCCAAAACTAGCTCACACACTTATACATAACATAAACCATGAAAGCCTGTAAAAAATCACTGATGACACCAAAAAACGATACAAAATGATACAAAACGATACAGAATAGCT
>DATCSV010000376.1:0-2797 GCA_036568285.1 Flavipsychrobacter sp.
AGCCTGTGCTACCGTCAGTGCTTCTGTATTTGTTATATAGAAGTTATTGTACTGGGAGAATTTCTCCTTCAGCAGTTCAATTACTTCACCTTTTTGAGCAGTTGTCATTGCCATTACTGAATGTTTTTAAGGATGAATAAACCTTTCGTTTTCACTTTTACGATGCTACACTTTTAGTATCAATAGTCAAGCCCGGGCTCATGGTACTGGCCATGCTGATGCTTTTCAGGTATATTCCTTTAGCAGTAGCAGGTTTCATACGTACCAGTGTGTTGATCAGCTCCTGTGTGTTCTCAGCGAGCTTGTTAGGCTCAAAAGACACACGGCCTACAGATGCGTGGATGATACCGGCCTTGTCGATCTTAAAGGCGATTTTACCACCTTTTACATCGTTTACAGCTGTGGCTACATCGTTGGTTACCGTACCTGTTTTAGGGTTCGGCATCAGGTTGCGTGGTCCCAGTACTTTACCCAGTTTACCTATCTTAGGCATTACAGACGGGGTGGCTACTACTACATCTACATCAGTCCAGCCGCTTTCTATCTTTTGGATAAATTCATCCAGGCCTACATAATCAGCGCCTGCTGCTTTGGCTTCTGCTTCTTTATCAGGTGTGCAAAGCACCAGTACTCGTTTGGTTTTACCTGTACCATGAGGCAGGCTCACAGTGCCGCGTATGGCCTGGTCTGCTTTCTTAGGGTCAACACCCAGGCGGATGTGTACATCTACCGAACTGTCGAATTTAGTACAGTTTATATCCTTCATCATACCCGCGGCTTCTACCAGCGAATATTGCTTTTCTTTATCTACTTTAGCTTCTGCAGCTTTTCTTTTTTTGCTTAATGTTGCCATTGTTACAATGTTTTAAATAAGGTGAACCAATGGATTAATTATCCCAGGGAGCTGCGCCCTCTACGGTGAATCCCATACTGCGGGCAGTGCCTGCTACCATGCGCATAGCGCTTTCTGTAGTAAAGCAATTCAGGTCAGCCATTTTGTCTTTGGCTATAGCCTCTACCTGCTCCCAGGTTACCTTACCCACTTTTACGCGGTTAGGCTCTTTTGAACCCTTTTGCTTTTTAGCTACTTCCATCAATTGCACCGCTGCGGGTGGGGTCTTGATGATGAAGTCGAAAGACTTGTCAGCATATACTGTGATAACTACGGGAAGAACTTTTCCCATTTTGTCCTGTGTGCGGGCGTTAAATTGCTTACAGAACTCCATAATGTTCACACCCTTCGCACCTAATGCAGGTCCGATTGGTGGGGCCGGATTGGCCTGGCCGCCTTTACATTGCAGCTTTACAAAGGCACTAATTTCTTTTGCCATTTTTTTACTTTTTGGTGTTAACGAATTACCCGGTTTTACCGCGGGCTGTTCTCCCAAATACGATCTTTATAAGAGCAATATTGAGAATTGGACGGCAAAGGTAGAGTTATTGCTCAAAACAAAAAAATAAAAATGCAACAATTTTCTTCCTTACAACTAACTTATTTGAATATTTTTTATGTGTACAGGCAACTGTAACGGTAATGCAATACTTATTGATACTTAAAGGCCCGGTAACTGCCATGTTCAAGGTGCTTTTCAAAAGTCTTAACACCGGTGCGATAGTTTACTTCCAGTATGTATGGTGTGTAACCGGGGCTCACACCACTACCAATAAAATACCTGTCACCAAATTTTTGTACCGAACCGGCAAACCTGATAAAATCTCCCGGTATTACAAATGCACTGGCAGCTGTTATTTGCATAGCCTGCTCGTCCAGGTCAAATTCCAATACTCTTGAGTGGTCCCTTATATTCAACAGGCCGTTGTCGAGCAACATCAGGGTTTTGCCATTATTTATATAACTGGCTGTATGCTGTCGGAGAAACTGCATACCGTCAGGTATCTCAAAGTCGCTGTTGATGCCACCCAATTGCCATACAATGCCTTCTCCGCGCCGGTTGAGTTTGATAAGTTGATTGCTGTTGCGGCAGGATATCAGCAGGTTGTCATCTTTTGGGTCAACCCACATCGAGTTCACGTGCAGGTAATCTGCGGCTTTTGCGGTGTTGCCATATTCGTTATTTTCTACACTGGTAGCATACAGTTCAGGGTAATCGCTACCCACCCATTGCCACACTACGCGGTCGTTTAGTATTTCCTGTATTACAGGTGTTACGACTTTTATCCCCTGGGCCGGGTTTAGCTCTGAAGGAATGTTATGTGCTGCTCTTTCATAATAGGCCAGCGTGATGAAGTGGTTTTCACCCAGTATCAGGAAATCATGGTTTCCCAATGCAGGTTGTGCCGACCCATCAATACCATTATGCGGCAATAAGATAAGTCTTTTCAATTCGCGAAAAGATGAATCGGTAACAATGCGGTAACCCGCTGCATAGGCCACCTGGGGTATAGTATAGAAGGCTGTGTTTTGCTGAAAATAACTGTAGTAAGTTTTACCGTTTACTATCCATTTCCTGAAATCAGCTACAGCCGTATCTGTATCTTTCAGTTTCAGTGTATCACCGTAGCCGTTGATGATGAGCAGTACGGAACGTGTGTTGTTACCGATAAGCGGTGTGTAGAATATTTCACTGTTAACCACCTCTGCGCCACCTATAGGGGTTACATTGGCCCGTTCCTTTTTGCATGAAGGTGTTGTAATGAAGAATGCAATGATTACTACTGCCCATAAAGTTCTTACAGAGTCTTTACCCATGATATTTATGGTTGTTTAAGTTAAACTACATATTCATTCCGGGTAACAAAAAACATCTGTGACGAAACGGGAAAAATACCGCATGAA
>DATCSV010000377.1:0-7542 GCA_036568285.1 Flavipsychrobacter sp.
CGGGCAAAAAACTCTTTTACCAGCCCATTCTTTCTCTTAATGACCTTATCTGCTCCATATGGTGCCTGCCATGCCACGCATAGAGGGCTGTCATTTGCCATATTGGAATGCTCTTATTTTGCTCAGGATGAAAGTAGGTTCGTTTCCAGTCTTCATCGCTCATGCTGCGCAATTGGGCGGCCCACCTGCGGTGTAGTGCATGTAGCAGGGTGATGGACACATTTACCGGAACTGTTTCTACATCAGCCAATACCGCCCATTTATTTTCGTCGTAGGGCTTTATGGCAGGGTCGTCCTCGGTTAATGCCAGTTTCAGCCTGATGTATGCGTTCATATGACTGTCAGCTATGTGGTGGATGACCTGCCTGCTGTTCCACCCTCCATCGCGGTAGGGTACTTCCAGTTGCGCTTCATCCAGGTTCTCAATGCAGGGGTCCAGCCACGATGGCATGGCTTCTATAGCGCTTATCCAGCCGTTGATTTCTGCCTGTGTATATCTGGCAGGCGCTTCGTAGCGGCCTATCGGGTATTTTACCTGTTCTAATGTATCCGTCATATCGTTATTCTTAATGGCTACCTGCTACCAGGTCCAGTTTCATTCTTTGTTTGAAGTATGGTGTGAGCATGCCCATGATCTTGCTATATGGAACGAACAAGCTGATTTCCCCATCTGCATACGATGCTACCTCGTAAATGCCATAAACAAAAGTGACGCCTTTATTGGATATGTAAAACTGCTCCGGTATGTACAGTTCCTCGGTCAGCAAATTCTCGTACAAGGGAGCTTCATCTGCAATTTTATACAGCTTCCTGGCCTCTTGTTCCAGTATTCTTACCAACCGGGCAGTGTCAACCTGTAGTACATCATCCAGCTTCAGCAGCTTTTTATCACGCGAATCAATGCACAAATACCTGCTGCCATAATTGCCATGTGCGCCCCCGGTATATGCATATACATGGTGATTCAGCACAACCAGCCCGTCATCGTTATACACTACCCAGAAGTTGGTTTGTTCGCTCCAGTTGCCAAACGAAGATGTCGTTTTAAAGAGCTTTTTCTCCTCATCGCTCACGTGCTTGTAGTCATTGAAATACTTGGTTTTCAGTCCATCAAGGCAGCTTTTGATATCGTCGCCTGCTATAGAGTCACAGCCTATGCAGTTGTATATGGCGGTTCGTACAAAGCGGGCGCCTTCATCGTCGCCCACCGGCAACAGTACCTCGTAGCTGGTAGATGCTTTAGGTTCCGGTAAGCTATCAGAGAAGGCCATACTATCCGTCATGCATACTATACTGAACTGTTGGGCACCATTGGTATAGTCTTCTTTCAGCAGTATCGGGTGTGCCACTTCTCTGTTGCCGCTTATCCACTCGCCTTTCAGGCTGTCATCTTCTATTACAATATGCCAGCTTGCCGGCTCTTCCTGTTTTTCCGTTTCCGGCCGTTCAACAAAAATTAAAGGAATACTGTTGGGGTTATCTGTGGTGTTATATAACAAAATGTTTTTCCCCTGACTCACGTAATAATACTGGCAGGTAATCATATTGCCGTACTGCGTGTAATGCAATACTACAGGCTGCCCGGCAACGGTGCCCATATAACGCCTGTACTCGCCGCACAAAGTATCTGCTATAAAGCCTTCCTCTTGTATCACCTGTTGGTGACGGCTGATAGGCGCTTTGTCTTCACCGCACGCGTGTAGCAGTAGCGCAACAATGATTAATAATCCAGACTTCTTCATACAGCCGGTCTTCAGTTCTATTTTGCGTCCAGTATTATATTGCCGCCTTTGCCACTACCCATCAGCACTATCTTCGAGTTTTGCGATGTGGCCAGTTCCTTTAAGGCCTTTATCTGCTCATATTGCAGTTGCTTATCTGTCAGGTTGGTGGCAATGATGCGCTGGTAGTCAGCTATACCCTGTGCTTCCACACGCTTACGTTCAGCTTCTTGTTTTTCCTTTTGCAGTACAAATTGCATTTTCTGAGCTTCCTGCTCCGCGTTTATCTTTTGTTCTATAGCTTGTTTAACAGATGCAGGCAGGCTAATGTTGCGTATCAGCAGGTTTTCTACTATCAGCCCGCGCTTTTTAAATTCCTTTTCAATGCTGTTGTATATCCTTGTCTGGAATTCATCCCGCTTGGTAGAGTACAGCGCTACTGCATCATAATACACGGCATTATCACGTATCATGGTACGCGCCACAGGGCGCACTACTTTGTCCTGGTAATCCAGGCCTATCTGGGCTATCAGCCTGGGCGCGTCCGACGGAATGACACGGTACAGTACAGTCAGGTCTATCCTAACCTCCAATCCGTCCGCGGAAAGTGTGTGAATAGCGTCGTCCTGGCTTTGCTGCCCCTCATCGGTCATGCCACTCATGGTATAGTTCATAGTGCGTATATCCACCTCTACTATTTCCATCAGGGGGTTGATCATGTGCAGGCCGCTGGGCAGTACAGATTTCTGTACTTTACCGAACAACTTCTTTACGCCGATATAACCTGCGTCTATCTGTACAATGCTGGCTGTGAGCGCCCCCAGCAGTATGAGTATGAGGCCCAGCAAACGGGCTCCTTTTACAAAAGCCTGTAGCTTGCGCAACTCCGGCCCGCCCTTACCAATGATAAATGAAATAAACAATACAATAATTCCCAATACTACAAACCCCATAATTCTTCAATTTTATATATCAAAAGTATAAATCCCTTTGTCAAAAAGCTAAAAATGAACGCCATTTTACCATTATCACTTTCCCAAATGTTGATAACCCCAAGTGGAGGAATAATAACCTGTTGATATAGCATAATATAAACAATAGGATAACAGGCAGGTAACAATCAGTCAATACCGGGATAATATATGATGCAGACCTTTATTCCTGAAGCAGGACTAACCGCACCACGCTACACCATGAGGTTCATATACTCACACGATTCTGAGGAATTGCAGCCCCGCCTTTTGGCGAGGCTATTTTTTGTCAACTGTATCTGTATAATAGGCCTTCAAATAGCGTAGCTCTATCTGGCTCTGCAGCCCATCTACTCTTCGTGCAGATACACGTGCATAGTCATTAAACTGTTGTTCTCCTTCATAGTAAAAGCCGATGATATAAGAATAGGGTATGCTGTTATCCAAACGTATAGCCGGGCGTATGGTTTTTGTCAGTTTCGGGAAGACGATTGTGCTTTGCGCCTCGTTGAAACCGTATACTGCGTCCATTTTATACTCGCCGTGGTTGCTGGAGTCGGTAGCAGTCAGGCGTACTGAATAGTAGAGGTCATTCAGGTTGTCTTCGGCAATGGGTATACTGTCTGCGGCCACAACGGTGCCTGTCGCCGGGGCGTAAAAGTGCTCAATATCTTGTGTATCCTCATTGCCGCAGGCAGCCAGCAGGAGTAGCGCCAGGTATAACAGCTTTTTCATGCGGGGCAAAAGTAGAGTATGAAGGATATATTTCCGCCAAAGGGGGGATTTTAACTGTTCCCGCTTCAATTAATGCTGCGAATAGGCTACTTTTAAACCCTGAAAAATAATTTTAAGTACAATATGAAAAAATGGATATTACCTGTTATGGCTTTAATAGGTTCACAAATGTTTATGGCATCATGTAAAGATGGCGGACAGGACAAACCCGCTGAAGCGAAAGAATTCAACGTTGAGGCCGAAAAGTTTGCCGACATTAAAATACTGCGCTACCAGGTGCCCGGCTGGGACGAGCTGAGTGCACAGCAGAAAGAATTGGCGTATTACCTGTACGAAGCAGCCCTTTGCGGCCGCGACATCATATATGACCAGAAAAGCAAGCATGGCATTATGCTGCGCAAAACGCTGGAAACTGCTTATGGTAGTTACAAGGGCGATAAAACTACAGACGACTGGAAAAAGTTTGAGGAGTATTGCGGACGTTTCTGGTTCAGCAATGGTTACCACCATCATTATGGCAATGAGAAGTTTGTGCCCGAATGTAGCGAAGCTTATTTCGCTGAGGTGATTAAGAACAGCGATGCCGCCCAATTGCCCATGAACGATGGTGAAACAGTGGATGCCTTTGTTACGCGCATTACGCCCCTCGTATACGATATGAGCATAGAGCCCAAAGTGGTGGATCAGCGCCCCGATATAGACAACGTGGTGAATTCATCTAACAACTTCTACGAAGGGGTAACTCAGAAAGAAGTAGAAGATTTTTATGCAAAATTCGACACCAAAGGCGACGCACCTTCCTGGGGGTTGAACAGCAAAACAACGAAAGAGAATGGCCAGGTAGTGGAGAAGGTATGGAAAGTAGGTGGCATGTACTCTCCCGCTATCGAGAAGATAGTTTTCTGGTTGGAGAAAGCTATTCCTGTAGCTGAAAACGAACAGCAGAGAAAATCTCTGGAGTTGCTGGTACAGTATTACAAAACCGGCGACCTGAAGACATTTGACGAATACAGCATCGCCTGGGCACTTGATACTGCATCACGTATAGATGTGGTGAACGGCTTTATAGAAGTGTACCTGGATGCTATAGGCAAGAAAGGCAGCTTTGAAAGTGTAGTATCTATGAAAGACATGGAAGCTACTAAGCGTATCAATGCCATAGCGCAGCAGGCGCAATGGTTTGAGGATAACTCACCGCTGATGGAAGAGCATAAAAAGAAAGAAGTAAAGGGTATTACAGCTAAAGCTATTACTGCCATAGTAGAAAGCGGTGATGCTGCGCCCAGCACACCAATAGGCATCAACCTGCCTAATGCAGATTGGATACGTAAAAACCACGGTTCCAAGTCAGTATCGCTTAGCAACATCATTCACGCATACAACGTAGCCAAATCAAAAGGCGGCTTCCTGGATGAATTTGTGGCCGATGAAAAAGTAAAAGCACGCATTAAGCAACACGGCAACCTGGCGTCTGACCTGCATACCGATATGCACGAGTGCATCGGCCATGCATCAGGCCAGATCAATCCCGGCGTAGAAACAACCGACAAAACGCTGAAGAACTATGCGTCTACACTGGAAGAGGCCCGTGCCGACCTGGTAGCATTGTATTATGCAATGGACCAGAAGCTGGTGGATATAGGCGTGGCACCTACTACAGAGGTGGGTATGGCTGAATATGACAGCTATATGATGAATGGCCTGATGACCCAGCTTACCCGCTTGAAACTGGGTGACAACATTGAAGAAGCACACATGCGCAACCGTGCCCTGAACGCTTATTGGGTGTATGAGAAGGGTAAGGCAGACAACGTAGTGGAATTTGTAAAGAAAGACGGCAAAACTTATGTGCAGGTAAATGACTACAACAAGCTGCGCGACCTGTTCGGCCAGTTGCTGCGCGAGATACAGCGCATCAAGTCAGAGGGCGACTATGCTGCCGGTAAGGCACTGGTAGAGACCTATGGTGTAAAAGTGGACCCCGAACTGCACAAAGAAGTACTGGAGCGTTATGCCAAGCTGGGTGACAAACCTTATTCCGGTTTCATACAACCTAAACTGGTAGCAGTAAAAGACGGTGATAAAATCACTGACGTGAAAGTGGAGTATCCTGAAAGTTTCTACGGCCAGATGATGGAGTACGGCAAGAACTACAGCTACCTGCCCATACACAATTAGTAATAAGTGAATAGTTGATATAAAAAGAGGGCTGCGATTTGCGGCCCTCTTTTTATGCTATTATTTTTTATCCAGGAACATGTGAAAGGTATCTCCTCTCAACCCGTTGCGCATCGCCTCCAGTGGCAACACCTCAGCAGGTGGAATATTCCCCAGGTTCACATTGGCACCCAGCAATTCCAGGAAGTATACCTGTTGTGCCTTCTGCGGCGCTTCCCATATTATTTTTTCAGACGGTATCTGTGTCAGTATCTCTTGTACCAGCCCTTCGCGTACCTCGCCGCTGCCGCGGTAGATGCCTACATTGCCGCTTTCGCGTGCTTCTGCTATTACATATTTGGCTCCGGCGCTCAGTTCGGCTTTCATCAGTTCTATCCACTTGTACGGGGGTATGATGTGTGCTGCATCTTTTGAGCCTACTTCCGACAGTACGGTCACATGCTTTGCCAACTCGGTTATGTACTTGCATTTTTCCTCGTGCGGAATAGTTATCGAGCCGTCAGATACTTCTACATACTGCAGGCCATAATCCTTAACCACGTTCAGGTAATCATCAAACTGCCCCCTTATCAGGAAGGCCTCAAACAAAGTGCCACCGAAATATACCGGCATATTATGCTCTTTGTATATCTCTACTTTCTCGCGCAGGCGGTTGGTAACGAATGCCGTACCAAAGCCAAACTTCACAATATCTACAAAAGGTGAAGCTACTGACATAAAGTTCCTTACATCATCCAGCCCCATACCCTTGTCCATAGCCATAGTAAGGCCGTATTGGCGTGGCTGTTGTGTACGCTCAGGAATATTCTTTAGAAAAAAGTTCATGTAAACGGTTTGTGTTTCAGGTGGCAAAGGTAATTCTTTCAATATTGACACACCAACCTTGGTAAAATGATTTTTTCACTTGTATATTAGCGGTATATTTAGCTGCTATGAAACGTAATGTATCGCTTTTAGGGTTGATTATAGGATTGCTGCTGCCGGTGGTAGGGATATTTATCGTATACCTCATTATGTACGGTGGCAACTCTTTTGAGTCTTTTTTCAATGCACTGAAGCATAATTTTGACACAGCGGCACTGGTGCTCAGCCTCAGTATACTTATCAATATTATTCCATTCATTTATTATACCAATCGCAGGCTCGACCTGACGGCCAGGGGTATTTTGATTGCTACCATGTTATATGCAGTAGTCATTGTATTACTAAAGTTCGTATGGTAAATGAGGTATTACATCATAGCGGGCGAGGCCAGTGGCGACCTGCACGGTGGTAACCTTATAAAAGCATTACACGAAAAAGACAGGGAAGCCGACATCAGGTGCTGGGGGGGCGACAAAATGGAAGCCGCCGGCGCCACGCTCGTCAGGCACTACCGCGACCTGGCCTTCATGGGTTTTGTAGAAGTACTGGCCAACCTGCGCACCATTCTACGGAATATAGATTTCTGTAAAAAAGATATAACGGCCTATAGGCCTGATGTGCTTGTGCTTATCGATTACCCCGGTTTCAACCTGCGGATAGCCGAATGGGCGCGGCAACAGGGGCTGAAAGTAGTTTATTATATATCGCCGCAGGTGTGGGCCTGGAAGGCTAACCGGGTAAAGAAGATAAGGCGTGATGTAGATAAAATGTTGGTGATACTGCCTTTTGAAACAGGGTACTATAAAATCAAATGGGATTATAACGTCACATATGTAGGCCACCCACTTACCGAAGTCATACAATATGAGCAAGAGCATGTACCGGTTCAGAGACTATCTGACAAACCCATAATAGCGCTGCTGCCCGGTAGCCGCAAGCAGGAAATAAAAGTAAAGCTGCCCATCATGCTCAGCATGGTAGATCGGTTCCCACAATACCAGTTTGTAGTGGCTCAGGCCCCTGCTCAGCCCGAAAGCCTGTATAAAGAGCTGATCGGTGGGAAAAACGTACTC
>DATCSV010000378.1:0-3324 GCA_036568285.1 Flavipsychrobacter sp.
ACGCGACAATGCTATTTTGAGTGAGTCAAGTCTTTCAGGAACAGTTTGTGCTGCTGAGTAATTAGTATAAAAAGATAATAACAGGGCAAGTAAACCTGTACAGATCAATCGCATAGGGGACATTGCAACTTTATTACACTAATATATAAAACGAAACTGAAAAACTATACTGTCTACCAATAAAAAAGCAGGGCTCGGAGCCCTGCTTTTTTATTGGTATCTCTTATTGCTTATTAGAACATCAAAGCGCCCTTCTTGCTATTGAAGAAGAAAGTAAACCTTGGCATGATCATCCATTGACGGTACAGGCCCGATGAATACACATCAGTACGTACCACGGGCGTAGCGCCTGTTACATCCAGCTTAAACTCGCCGTGGCGGCCAAAGCGGAAGAATGCATTACCGGTTATGTTTACTGTAAGTCCTTGCGTCCCATCTATTTCGTGCCACAGGCCTGTGTTACGGTCCTGGTACAGGTCATCCTTAAGGTGGTAGATACCTACAGCACCCGCTGTAATACCTACGCGCTCAGTAATATAATGTCCTTCTAACCTCAACATTACATCGCCCTGGCGATATAGTTTGCGGGCAATGGTGTACACTTCACGACTGTAAAAGGTATCGTTGATGGCGTTGGCTGCAAAGAACTCATTTTCGTTGTACCTGAAGAATGGCTGCTGGTAACCTACCGCAGCTGTTATCCATTGTTTCCAGGTCACGCTACCGCCTACCATTACATCGGTGCTGCCACGACTGGGTTGATACGCCATAGGCAGCGGCCTGCCTTTGCCATCTGCCTCGCTGGCTGTGCCCATACCCATCAGCAATCCACCGGTTGCCTGTATGGTCCAGTCTTCCAGGCCTGTGAACATATGCGTGTATGATGCAGATACATCACCAAAGCCCCATGAATTGGCCAGCTCGCCGGAAGCAGAGAATATCGGAACTTTTACATCAAAATATCCGCCACTGTAAGTACCGAAAAAGGGCATACGTACTTCGAGTTGAGAAATATTCAACCGGATATCCCTTTCGCCTTTAGCAAAAGTATGTCCCAGGCTGATGTGCGCCCGCTGGTTTTCGTAATCGTACTGATTGATTTTCAATGCCGAAGTAGTACGCATAGCGCCCGTAGATGCAAAGCCGGGATCGGCTTCTCCCTGCGCCTGAGCGGTAGAGGCTGTAAAGCCCAATGCCACAAACAGGCATATAGCGGAAATATGTCTCATGTTAATCATTTAACAGATAAGCTTCAAATATACTTTTCTAATCTTAAAAATACATGCCCTGCTGTACAATTGCAATAAAAAAGCCCCTTTTCTGCTAAAAAAGGGGCTTTGATGACCTGTTAAGTTTCCTTTATGCGTTTTCTTTTTCCGTACTTACGATTTTCAGGCCTTCCTGGTCTTTCATTTTTGAAAAGCCACCCAGCACATTGCGCAAGTTGTGATAACCCTGCCTTTTCAGAAGCGACGCTGCAATAACAGAACGATAACCGCCGGCACAGTGTATATACAGGTTTTTATCGCTGTCGATAAGCGCTATGTTTAGTATATCTTTCAATGTATCCAACGGTGCATTGGTCGCCCCTTTCACGTGCCCCGCATCATATTCCGATTCTTTTCTCACGTCCAGTACTTCCAGCCTGTTGTCGTGGGGTATGTCCATAGCCAGTTCGTCGGGTTCAATGTCTATTATCATATCCACTGCCTCACCTGCATTTATCCATGCTTCCATACCACCTTCCAGGTAGCCCTGCACATTTTCGAAACCTACCCTGGCAAGCCTAATCACACTTTCTTCCTCTTTACCAGCTTCTGTCACCAGCACCATCGGTTGATTGAATGGAAGCAGGCTGCCCGCCCACTCGGCAAAGCGGCCCTCCAAGCCAATACTTATAGCACCGGGAATAAAAGACTGGGTGAATTCAGTCGCGGGACGTGTATCCAGCAACAGCACTTCATCTTTTAATTTCTCTTTTAGCTCAGCTACCGTGAAACCCGTCATGGCTATACGCATCAGCGCATCCATAGTTTCATAGCCTTCTTTATTGATCTTCGCATTCACCGGGAAGTACGCGGGGGGAGTGGACAAGCCATCTGTAACCGCTTTTACGAACTCTTCCTTCGTCATATCCTGCAGGGCATAATTTGTTGCCCTTTGTTGCCCTATAGTACTGAATGTTTCAGCGCCCAGGTTTTTACCACAAGATGAGCCGGGGCCATGCGCGGGGTAAACAATTACATCGTCAGGCAAGCCTTTTATCTTGCTGTTCAGAGATTCGTACATCATGCCCGCGAGTTCTTCTTTGCTCATGTTGCCACTAAACAGGTCGGGGCGGCCGACATCGCCTACAAACAGGGTATCGCCGGTAAATATGCAGTACGGCTGCCCCGCTTCATTACGCAATAGGTAGCATGAACTCTCCAGCGTATGGCCGGGGGTATGCAGCACCTGTATTTTCAGTTTTCCGACGCTAAACTCTTCGCCATCGGCCGCTACATGTACATCAAATTTGGTTTCCGTATTTGGTCCGTATACTATAGGGGCACCCGTACGTTTTGACAATTCCAGGTGGCCGCTCACGAAATCTGCATGAAAATGCGTTTCAAAGATATATTTGATTTTCACGCCCATTTCTTCCGCTTTGCGGATATACTCATCCACATCGCGCAACGGGTCAATCACTGCCGCTTCGCCCTCGCTGGCTACAAAATACGCCGCTTCGCTCAGGCATTTAGTATATAATTGCTCTACTACCATCAATCTGATTTTGCAGGTATTAGTCCCTGCGGTTTAAAAATATAGAAATATAATATAAAAGCATGGCTACAGATGCTATGGCAGCTACCAGGTAAGTCCTTGCCGCCCATTTCAATGCATCGGCTGCTTTGTCGTGTTCCGGCCCTGAAGCCATACCTGTACGCTCCAGCCATGCCAGGGCACGGTTGCTGGCATCATACTCTACCGGTAATGTTACCAGCGAAAACAGGGTTGATGCCGCAAACATGATAATACCTATCAACAACAGCAACTGGTTGCCCTGGCCGAAGAACAGGCCGACACCTGCCAGCAACACCCATTGGCCCAGCGTGGTGCTCACCTTTACTATAGGTACCATCGCACTGCGGAACTGCAGCATGCTGTAAGCTGTAGCGTGTTGCACGGCGTGCCCGCATTCGTGGGCCGCCACGGCGGCCGCAGATATACTCCGCCCGCTATATACCTCGGGGCTCAGGTTCACCGTTTTGTCGGCAGGGTTGTAATGGTCTGACAAAAAACCGTCAGCTGCATTTACCTGCACATCGTATATACCATTGTCAC
>DATCSV010000379.1:0-9909 GCA_036568285.1 Flavipsychrobacter sp.
ATACGCACCATATAGAGAATATGGCGTTGCTGGAATTGAAGGGGTGAATCACACCAACCTCTTCCCAAAGGGCATCAGGCTGATTTCTACCAATTTGAAATGCTGGCGGCCAAAGGGAATACCGATGATGGTGAGGTACAGTAATATACCGAAGACGATATGCGTGATGGCAGTCCACAAACCGCCGCAAAGCAGCCAGATAATGTTGAATATAACAGTGAGGCAACCCGAATTACTACTATCACTCACCACTTGTGTACCAAAGGGTGCCAATACTATGAGACCAACCTTAAAACATTGCAAGCCGAAAGGAATACCTATAATGGTAAGACATAACACAATGCCGCCGACAAAATAACCCAAGGCACTGATAAGCCCGCCAAAGACAAGCCAGATGATATTTCCTAAAAGATTGAACGGTGCCATGAGATAACCGGGGCAAATATAATCAAGTTGCAGACCTTTTTCTGAATGATCACCGGATACTCATTACTTCTTAGTAATGGTATAAACGATATCCGTAGTGTAAGTACCGGCAGGATAATTGAACCCCGGCTGGGCCATGTACTTAAAAGAAAACGTACGACTACCACTTAAACCCGTTGCAATAATCAATTGGTTCAAGCTACCGTCTATGGGTTGATACTGTGTGAACCCATTACTGACGGCACCGCCTGTATTATTAGCAGTGATTTTTATGCTCAATACATCCTTTACCAACATAGGGGTCGGATTTGAAGCCGTACCGTTATATGTGAAGTATTCTGATGAGGAAGACACACTCACGTCATAGTCGGATGTTGATTGGAGCGTCACTTCTATCTCATGGCTTTCAGTACCATCGGCCAGTGCATTGATGCCGCCTATAGGTATATTTATCGAGGATGTATTGCTTGAGTCTGAAGCAAACAAGCTGGCGCTCACCACTTCCACCAGGCTCAGCCGGCTGTCTTGCCCCGAGCCTCCACCTGAGCTTTGCGCCTTTGCGCTGCAGCAAAAGAGCATCGTTATTACTGTGATAAAGTAATATGTGTTTTTCATTCAGTTGTTTTGCGTCCCCAATATCCGCATACAACCGGCCACATACAAGCTTTTTAACATCATTAACTGCTGTTTTACAAGCTGTTAACAAGCTCCGGGAAAAATGGCTTTAAAACGTTTTGATCTTCTGAAGGGCTGCTTCCAGTATGGCGTCTTTGCCCTGTGCTTCGTCAGCAGGTGTAGTGTGTACCGTTTCGTCCGGCAGCACACCATCTTCCAGGTTACGGCCGTCATCTGTGGTGAAGTAAGATGCAGGGTACTCGAGTATCCAGCCGTTGGGCATTTCAGCCCCTACAATGCGCCCCGCTCGTCCGCCGGTGGTATCGCCCATCATCGCTACATTGTTGAAGCCTTTGGCGCCCGTGGCAAACAAAGCAGCCTCAGCCATAGTACTCCTGTTGGTCAGCAGCACAAAACGTTTGGGAAACTTGGGCTTGTCACTTTGTTCTATATAGCTGGTTTGCGCTTCGGTGAAATCACCACGCTCGGGGCCTTGCTTATAATATGCTTTGAAGAGCACGGCAGATAGCTGGAAGTTTGTATCCACGCCCATGCGCTTCAGTAGGGCAAATGCATTGTTGATATCTCCTCCCTTGTTGTCCCTGATATCAAATATTATTCCGCGCATATTGGTATCAGCACGCAATCCGTCAATCAGAATATCGAGGTGATTCTCTGATACCTTGTCTTTGAAGCTACCGTAATACACATACCCTATTGAGTCGATAACGGTATGAATGAACGGCCCTGTTTGCTGATAGTCCTTCCAGTAGAACCGCTCCAGCAGGCGACGGTTGAAGTTAGGCAGGTAGTAATTAGTATCAACATGGTGATACTCGCCAAATGATGTTTTGAGTGCTACAGAAGGGTCGTTAAGCCGCTTCAGCATCTGCACACAGGTATCGTACAACTGGCGGCTGGTCATGGTATCATTTATCTTTGGCTCAAACTCTTTGTACACCTCATCCCAGTTCACCGGGCGATAGCCAAAATAAACATAGCCTTCTTCTATGGTCTTCCACATGTATTCAAATACTTCCTTAGGCTTATCCCCTTCAGCTTTGGGCATCAACAGTTTCTCGCAACCCACCAGACCAATTGATAATATTAAAACCGCTATAATCCTCTTCATCATCTGCCTGCGTATTAATAATTGAACATGAATGTGACTGATAGAATATGTTCAGCAAAGTAAGCCTTGTTAATAGTCTTCATACGAGTATAGTCCCACTGGTAGGCAAATTGTATCATGTTACCGTTGCTCAGCCTGTACATGAGGCCTAAACGGCTGTTCAGCCTGAAGTATTTACCAAATGTACCCGTGGCAGCATTATCGAAAAAGTCTTTCACAGGTTTATTATCAGGGTCTGCCAGCTCTTCGCGGTTCAGGTAGTACGGGCGGGATATATTGGCAAAGAATGGTATGGCCAGGTCCCATGTCAGGAAACCGGTGTTATCTCCAAAGGTCACTTCTCTTGTTATTTTGCCACACAGCCCCAGGCTGATGGCGTACTCGTACACTTCAGCCGCATCTACCAGGTGCTCCGCTTTTTTATAACCGAACATGCCCGACAACATTCCACCTACGCGTATCTCAGTGTAGCGCATATCCGTAGGTAGTTTCACCAGGAAACGGTAATCAGCAAGGGCACGCTGTGTCTTTGTATACACTTTTGCAGGTTTGTCGGTATTGTGCGTCAGCTTAACAGATGATGCCCTAAGCGAAATCTCAGAATAGGTGCTGCCGTTTATTTTAAGGTGCGTGAGCATGGGCACAGCCCCCACCCTGCTATATACTATGGGTGATATGGCAGCATCGTTCATTACCTGGTAAGTAGCCCCGGCACCGATACCCAGGTAGCGCAGATAACCTAACTTGGTTTCAACGCCTCCCTCTTCTTCACTGTATTGCGCAGATACATCGGTGGCTAATGCTAACGAACATACCAGCAATACAAACCCCTTACCTAAATGATTTAAAAACATACGGGCGGCAAAATATCAATAAAATAAGGAACGGCAAAAAACTATCAGAACCTGTACACCCATCCGCGTGTGTCAGGCTTGCGGCCATAACGGATAGCATTCAGTTCCTCGCGCAGCCAGGGTGCCAGCTTCCAGTCTTCCTGCGGAGGCAAAGACATTTTTTGTTCCCTGTAAGTAAGATCTGCAATGGGCGCAATAGATGCAGCAGTACCTGTACCAAATGCTTCTTTCAGTTGGCCTGCGTTGTATGCTTCCACTATTTCGTCTATATGCAGTGGGCGTTCTTCCACGTTGTAGCCATGCTCTTTCAGTATGGTTATCACACTGTCGCGGGTGATGCCTTCCAGTATAGTATCAGACAATTCCGGGGTTACTATTGTATCGCCCAGTACGAAGAATACATTCATGGTACCAATCTCCTGCACATATTTGTGCTCGATGCCGTCCATCCACAATATCTGGTGGTAGCCTTTTTTGCGTACTTCGGTCATTGGATACATGCTGCCGCCATAGTTGCCCGCAGCTTTGGTGTAACCTACTCCGCCAGGGAATGCGCGCACGTAGTTCTCATCTACATATATAGACACAGGCTCGGCGTAATAAGGGCCCGCCGGGCTGGTAATGATCATAAACCGGAATTTAGTGGTAGGTTTAATACCAATAAACTCATCTATCGCCATCATGAAAGGGCGGATATACAGTGAAGTCCTGTCTGCCTCGGGTATCCATTCTTTGTCCAGGTCTATCAGTTGACGCATGCCTTCCATAAACAACTCTTCGGGAATGCCGGGCATACCCATACGTATGGCAGAACGGTTCATGCGTTTCCAGTTGTCCTGCGGACGAAATATCACGGGATTACCCTCAGGATCTTTATATGCCTTCACACCTTCGAATATCGCCTGGCCATAATGGAAAAAAGAAGTGGCGGGGCTCATGCTCATCTCGCCATAGGGTATTATTTCGGCCTGGTTCCACGCACCGTCCACATAGTCGGCTACCAGCATATGGTCTGAATAAACCTTGCCGAATTCAATATTGTTTTTGTCCAACTCGTGAAGCCTGCTCTTATCAGTTTTTTGAGTCCTGATATCTAATGTGAATACATCCATGCGTGCAAATATTATAAAAGAACGAATAATTAAAAACGAACTACAAAGAAACGAAAAAAAATGGAATAGATTTACTAAAATTGTAAGCGAATGCGCTGAAATGCTTGTTATGACTGATTTTCCGAGGATTATTAATACTGAAATTATTGATACTGAAACAGATGTATTCTGGCATGACAATTCTGTGTCAAATGAAGCAATTGCACCAAAGAACGTATTGATACTGTCGACAAAAATTGCCAACCAATCAACTGAACAAGAACAACTTAATAAAATACTGGACGCCTGCAAACTTAACGGCGAGATGTACAACATTGTTCAACTGGCTGACGATGAACGAAAAGCATGGCACCTGCTGAAGGAAGCAGCAAAGCCATCGGTGATCATCCTGTTTGGTATACACCCGTCACAGTTGGGTATATCAGCATTATTCAGGCTGAACGGGCTGAACAAATTCGACAATGCCTCGTGGATTCCCACATTGTCTCTTGCAGAACTGGAGCAACAACCACAAGCAAAAAAAGACCTTTGGGCCAACGCGCTGAAACCGTTATTCGCAGATACTCAATAAGCCTTGCCCTCTCCAACAGAAATATTAAAAAAGTATTGGGGGTATAGCCGTTTCAGGCCTTTTCAGGAGGAAATTATCAACTCTGTATTGCAGCAGCATGACACCCTGGCTCTACTGCCCACCGGCGGAGGGAAATCATTGTGTTATCAACTGCCGTCATTGTTGCACGACGGGTTGACACTAGTAGTAACACCGCTGATAGCACTGATGCAGGACCAGGTGGAGAGGCTGAAGTCGCGGGATATACCCGCCGCGCATATCAGCTCTGGTATGCACAGGGCTGAAGTATACAGGATACTGAACAATGCAGCCGAGGGTGCTTACAAGTTATTATATGTATCGCCGGAAAGGTTACAGACCGAAATGTTTGAAGAGTTTCTGCCCGTACTCAACCTGCGCCTGATAGCGGTAGATGAAGCGCATTGCGTATCGCAATGGGGGCATGATTTCCGGCCTGATTACCTGCAGATAAAATCGCTCAGGCACGTATTCAAAAGTGTTCCTATGCTGGCAGTAACGGCATCTGCTACAAAAGAGGTGGAAAAGGATATAATACAGCAACTGGAGCTAACAAATGTACAGGTATTCACGCAGAGCTTTGAACGCCACAACCTGCAGTATACGGTGCAATACAGCGAGCAAAAAAACAGGGATGCCGTATCGGTGCTGAATAGCGTACGGGGTAGCAGCATTGTGTATTGCCGAAGCAGGAAACAAACCGAACAACTCAGCAGGCAACTGCAACAAAATGGTATCAATGCCCTGCCCTACCATGCAGGCATGGGCCATGAGTTACGCTCGGAACACAGGGAACTGTGGATGAACAACAAAACCGATGTGATGGTGGCCACCACCGCATTCGGCATGGGTATTGACAAGGCGGATGTGCGCCTGGTATTGCATTACGACGTACCGGAACACCTGGAAGCCTACTACCAGGAATCAGGCAGGGCCGGTCGGGATGGGCAAGCAGCGCAATCAGTGCTGCTATACAACCAACCGGATATCAACAAGCTGGAAGAAAGTACGGAAACGCAATTCCCCCCATATGAATTCATCAGGAAAGTATACCAGTCGGTAGCTGAATACCTGCAGATACCCATAGGTGCCGAGCCTTACAAGTATTATGATTTTGAACTGACCGATTTCTGCAAAAAGTTCGGGCTAAATGCTTTTATCGCCGCACGTGCATTGAAACTGCTGGAACAGGAAGGCTTGTGGACATTGAGCGAGGCTGTATTTGTACCCACCACCGTACAGGTTTTGGCAGACAGGGCTGAACTGGACAACATCAGCAGATTATATCACGACCTGAGCCTGCTGCTCACCACTATGCTGAGGCTATACGGCAGCTTGTTCTACTACCCTACGCCGATAAATATTAAGGTAATAGCGAAACATTTGAAAATAAAACCCTCATTGGTCACTCAAATGCTGGAGCAACTGGCCAAGATGGAACTGATACAATTCAACCAACCCAAAGACGGGCCGCAGTTGTTCTTTCATCACTACCGGGTAGACAGCCGCTATCTTATTATTAATACAGAGCGTATCAATGCGCTGAAGCAAACACACCTGAAGCGTACCAATGCCATGATACGCTATATTACAGACAATCATGTTTGCAGAACAAAGCATATGCTCCAATACTTCGGGCAGCAGTATGATAAAAACTGCGGGCACTGCGATGTATGTGCCGGTATGAATAAAGCAGGCACAGACACACGCTCCATCCGCGAGGCTGTAAGTTCTTTATTCGTATCATCCAACGAAAAAAGCATTCCTGAAATATGCAGTATGCTGCCTCAGTTTGATGCTGCCGACATTACCACAACTATACGCCAAATGGTAGATGATGGTGTGTTCGGGATAAAGGGCAGCAGTAATATCTATAAGAAATAACTAAGCCAGGTATTTGCCCACTATCGGCACCCTGCGACCTACGCCAAAGGCCTTGGGCGACACCCTGATGATGGGGCAAAACTGGTTGCGCTTGTATTCATTCACGTTCACCATCTTCAGTATGCGCGCTACTAATGCAGCATCAAACCCCTGCGCTGTAATCTCCTTAGGTCCTTGCCTGCGCTCTATGTATTGATACAATATGGGGTCAAGCACATCATACTCCGGCAGGCTGTCGCTGTCCTTCTGCCCTTCTCTTAGCTCGGCAGAAGGGGCCTTATCAATTATGTTACGGGGAATAATCTCGCTATCACGGTTGATATATTCCGCCAAAGCGTACACCTGCATTTTGTACACATCGCCCAATACGCCCAGGCCGCCGGCCATATCGCCATACAAAGTGCCGTAACCTGTAGCCAGCTCACTTTTATTAGAGGTATTCAGCAATATGGAACCAAACTTGTTGGACAAGGCCATAACCAGGGTACCCCGGATGCGCGACTGCAGGTTTTCTTCGGCCACATTGAAGGGGAGATCTTTGAAAATGGGTTTGAGTGCCAGCCTGTATTCATCAAAAATGTTTTTGATGGGAAGGATATCGTAAGGATTGCCCAGGTTGACGGAGAGTTGTACCGCATCGTCTACCGAGTGGCCGGTTGAATATTGCGAAGGCATCAGCAAGGCATGTACATTTTCACTGCCCAATGCATGACAAGCCAACGCAAGGGTTACTGCGCTGTCAATTCCGCCGGAAGAAGCAACAATAGCCTTGGCAAAGCCCATTTTGCCGAAGTAGTCGCGAATGCTTGTAACCAGCGCATCGTGTATCAGTGCTGTGCCCAGGTTCGGTTCAAACGCTTTGGGCATGGGGTCTGTATAGGGGATATCTGCAGCGCTGCGCAGAACAGGTTGGCTGAATGTATTATCATCGTTCAACTCCACATATGCCATCTCTTCCGAAAAGTAAGACATCTCCAGTACCAGGTTTTCATGTGCATCCATCACTACCGAGCCGCCGTCGAATACTATTTCCGTTTGCGAACCCACTGTGTTACAATACACCATGGGTATCTTATACTTGGCTACATTCCTTTTTACAATGCCCAACCTTTCCTGTGCTTGCGCATAGTCGAAAGGAGACGCGCTGATATTCACCATGATGTCCGGTTGTTGTTGTACCAACTCGTCCATGGGGCATATGCGGTACAGGGGATTGTCATCCAGGTTCCATATATCTTCACATACGGTTACTGCCAGCCTCTTACCTTTAAATTCCATTACATTCCACTCCAGCCCCGGTTCGAAATAGCGATACTCATCAAATATATCGTATGTAGGCAACAGCGTTTTGTGGGCTGTGGCCTGTATCTTTTTGTCATACAGCAAGTATGCACTGTTGAACAGATCCTTACCCTCTATCTTTGGGTTGCGCGAAGGCGCGCCTACGATTACGCCTATGGTGTCTGCTTCCTGCGCAATAGCATTTACTGCCGCCAGGCTTTGCTCTACAAAATCATTGAATTCAAGGAAATCACGGGGAGGATAGCCACACACGGCCAGTTCAGAAAACACAATAAGGTCTCCACCCTGTCGTTTCGCCTGCCGCGCTGCATCAATTATCTTAGCTGTATTTGCTTCAAAGTTGCCTATATGGTAGTTCTGCTGTGCGAGGAATATCTTCATACTAAGACAAAATTACGATTTAGCTGATAGTATCAATAAAAAAGCAGCTTACCGCGGGATAAGCTGCCATTTCAATAGTTGTATAACAATTAAAAGTAGAGGCCTACTTTCAATGCAATATTATTCAGCCTGATGTTGCCGTCAGTAAATGTACCCTTGTAGCCCATATTAATATCTTTAGGGCTGGTAACATCCGGAGCGAATCCATTGTTGAAGAACAAACCCATATACAGGCTCATCTTTTGGGTTAACTGGTATTCAATACCACCGCCCAGGTTCATCTGGAACAGGATAGGTATTATGCTGACACCGTTGCGAAGTTTCTCGTTTTCACCAGTCACGATTTTATCAACCACCCCACCGGATGCGGTATCCGTATAAGTGACTGTATAAGTAGCTTTCTTCGATATATTAATAGCCGCTGTAATACCGATGTTGCCAAATATGCGCAATCCGCCGGAGAGGTTATCACTCATCAGCTTCAGCCCAAACGGCACCTCGAAATATTGCAGGCGGTAGTCGAAACTGGCCGATTTAACCACATTTTTCGGGGCGGGGTTGGGTAGCTTTGAGGGGTCGTATTCAGCCAGTATTTTACCCCCGGACGTAGCCAGTTGTACTCCCGTGCTGATGCCGTAGTTTTCAGCAAAAAAATGGTCTATCATCAGGCCCCAGCTATAGCCTACCTTGCTACCCTCATTGCTAACTACGTACAAACCATCATTGCTTTTAGATGCGGTAGGTTTCATCCAACTGTTGTTGGGCGCCACAAACAAGCCAAAACGTGTCTTCCTGAGCTCAGCACTGTTGCTGCTTTCTATTGGTTCTCCGTAGGTATATTGCGCCATTGCATTTAGCGAAAACATACCGGTAACAACAATCATCAATAATTTCCTGATATCCATAGCCTTTTTGCCTCGTTAAAGTTTATTATTCAAATAAAAACAGTAATGCTATTTTTGCCGTCGTAAAAATAAGCGCATTTCACGGGATGTTAAGTCTTTGCCTATGAAAAGTATTCAACAAAAGTCCTTTATACTGTTAATAATATTATCGCTGCCTTTCATATTACAAAGTTGTGGAAGTGATAAAACTCCTGACATAAGTAACATAACAGTAGAACTGGAAAGCCAACGGCTGGATAAAGACCTGTATGCGCTCGACACAGCCCACCTGGGTACAGGATTGGCAGCTTTAAGCAGTAAGTACCCTGAGTTTCTCAACTTCTACTTAGATACCATCATGGGCTTCGGCATCAACGGAAACTATACTGACAGTAACCCCGGAGTACAAAAAGGTTTGAAAACCTTCCTGACACATAAAGATTATCGTGGTGTATTTGATACAGTCCTGGCTCACTACCCTGATGAAACAAAAATAAATGAAGCACTGACGAAGGGTTTTAAATATGTAAAAAATTACTTCCCCGGGTACCATGAGCCTCGGATCATCTACCTGGTTACCGGGCTGAATAACTACGGTGCCTTAACCTATGACGAAGATATATTGGGTATAGGCCTCGACATGTTCCTGGGAGCCGAATATCCATATTATAAATCGGTAGGCATACCGGAATATTTCTCCCGACAATTGAACGAAAACTATATACCAGTG
>DATCSV010000380.1:0-2078 GCA_036568285.1 Flavipsychrobacter sp.
GGCGATCACCCGTGATGGATGGGCAGTTACACAGAATTATTTACAGGCTCGTGGTTTCCAAAAGGGACCACTTACGGACTAAAGGTCGGTTGGAAAAAATTCAACGATATAATGCAAAATAGCGCCACCAGGCTTGAAAAACGGCAGTTGAAATAATACTTCAGAGAGATGCTATGAAAAATATATTCTGATCTTTTCGATTTATTGACCTATTTGCCGGCGACGATGCAGTGATGCCTAAATACACACAGCGAGCTGGCAAGTCAAATACTGCAGAACGAAATTCTATCGAGGGAGTTTCCGCGGTTGTTACTGGGGGGCTATTTTGAACAAGCATGCCTCAAGCACAACAATGATTTAATGGTTAAGTAGATATGTGAATTGCGGAAGGAGTATCTATTAATAATACGATTATTTATAAATCGATTTCCCGATTACCATCTTTTTCCCAACGTTTATAAAAAACATCATAAAGTGGGTGATATAACGAGGTTCCTTCCGAATCACTATAGAACCCATATGCCGGACTCTCGTCTACGTGACGACCATGTTTATAGTTTTGTAGCCATAGAAAGCTACCCGCAATAATCATTTTCCATATTGGATGTTGTTTATAAAGGCGGAGGTATACTTTGTCGTTAGTGATTTTCAGTTGTTTGCAGTAAGCGATTGTTTTGTTGATTTCGGCTATATACGCATCCTTCGATTGCCCGATACTCTTGGCGCGCTCTTCTAAGCAGTCAGCCTCAGGATCCATCAACAAAATCCGAATTTCACCTTTGAAACTCTCAACTAACTTATTAAGCGGTGAGTTTTCTGCCGCAAATGTATGCCAGCCAGTCGCCCCCAGGATGCGGAGATCAGTGATCGTCGTGTCTATGGCTGAAATGCATTCAGACCAATCTCTAACCCTCTCTGCTTCTGTGGAGTGACTCCAAAAGGAATGGATTCCAACAGCAGATGTTAGTTTCATGCGCCTAGAGCAGGCGCATACCCGCTTAAAAATTCTACGAACAATACTAAGGAAAATGCCTATGCCCAATGCACCAATAATTGTCCTATATGGGTGCTGATCAACATAGGCAAGTATCGATGCAATGAATTGCGGGGTTGCCTCTGGTAAGACAACGCTGAAAAGGTCAATAAGAAGATTTGCTATTAAGGGGAATAACGCAAAGAGCGGCAGAATAATTGCGTGACCAATAAAGTGGTCACCAAGCCACCCGAGTAAAGGTTTGACGCTTTTTTGCCCACGACACTTTTTGAGTGTGTCCAAGATTTCCATATGGCCCGATCTAGTTCATAAAGGCAATACAAAAACACCAGAACTATTGTTCTGGTGTTAATTGCAAAATATGCCGGTAGCAGGTATTAGCGACGATGCCGCAAATCGATATTGGGGCCTGGCGGTAATACTATGTTATCGCCATTTGGTTTTGGTGTTACCAAGTGACACCTAATACGCCTCTCAATACTATCCAATCCTTTCTTGTCCCAATAGCGAGCAGCGAAAACCGCTGCAAACCCAGCTATCGGCGCAGCAAAGGTCAGTAAAGTTTCAATAGACATTTTGTATTCTCCGCGGCCTTTCTTCTTGTATTTTCGTTAGGCTTGATATGTCACCGAGCTCGTTATACCCATCCATGAGTATGGTCTTACAAATGTAAGCTAAATCTTTAAGAGCCGATTTAAAAACCAGAGCTTAGAAAAGAAACGTATCGAACTGGACACAGAATTTAACGGCATTCTAAGGCACATAAAAAATAGAATTAATTTATGCAGATAAGAATTAATTTATGACCATTAATTGCCATCCATCGTCTCTTTATAGCTCATTCTCTTACCCAACGATAACTTACCTTGTTAGCGCACAGTTAGCTAAATGTAGGGGATGGGAAAGCCGAGATGATAGATAATCGTTCTCAAGAGTGTTCCCTAACGACTTTTCTTAAGACAATTTATATCGACTAAACATTAAGTTATGATGTTTTTGATGCTTCTGTATCGAAATAATCCTGCCGGCCTCGCTCCGGGAGAGGGGCCGGGCTGTGCCATCGCGGCAATGGCCTGGTCATCAT
>DATCSV010000381.1:0-15283 GCA_036568285.1 Flavipsychrobacter sp.
ACAGTGTAGCCATAAAAGGAGATATTAACCTGCTATACACGCATAATGTCGGGCCTTTTATTGATAATAATGCGCAAAACGACCTTACATCCTGGTTTCAACGGGCGGGCAGGTCCGGCTTAGGGTTGGATATCGGCGTGCAGTACGAATACCACCCGGACGGGAATCCGAACATCGCCAGCCCATACTTGTTCAGCATAGCTGCCTCCATTACAGACCTGGGCGGTATTGGCTATATAGCAGATACAGGTAGCGGCAGCTATGACCTGGATATATATACCGACACAGCCAGATTGGTGAAGCACCCCTACGAAGGGATGAATGAATATATGATGAAGCTGGAGCGAGATACGCTGGTAAGCGGCAGTGACCAGGTGGCAAAATTCAGAATGGGACTGCCAACAGCCTTCAGGCTAAATGCGGATTATAACGCCGGCAATAAAATAAACTTCGCCCTGAATATGTTGCTGAACCTGAGGGGCAATGGTGGAGACCGGTACCGGCCTGCTTACGTCAACTACATTAATGTCACGCCTTCATATGGTGGCAAAAACATCCAAGTTGGTTTGCCGTTTACGGTTATCGGCTACCAGACATTTGCTATTGGTGCCATTCTGCGTTTCGGGCCTTTTTATGTCGGTTCTACATCTGCTCTCACCACTATTATGAGCAGAAAGATAAAGTATATGGATGGATATGCCGGGCTGGTATGGAAGTTCAGAAAGGAACAGAGACGATACTAAAAAGGCTTCCTTGATTGGAAGCCTTAAAAAAATGTCGTGATTCAATCTTAGTTAAACAAATACTGCACATACTCCGCAGGTACCGGGAAATTCACCTTCTCGAAATAGAAGTTGCTGAACTCCATCGAAATAGTGTCATTAAAGTTCTTCTCAGGTTTTGTGCGGTAAAACTTGCCGAACATATACCCCCTTGCGTGGCCACCCTCACTGCCTAAAACATTGAACGTAGCATAACCAAAACCGTCTTGCGTATTGGCAGTGTAGGTTTTATATATCTTTCTACCGGCAAGATCTACACGGCTCGTGTCCAGCATTACAAAGTTCACAATAGGTTCCTTTGTATCTGCATTAACACGGTAAGTATCTACGCCCTTAAAAGCACCATCAGAAAAAGAAATCCTGAGTGTGCGATGGAAAATACTATCATCTTTCACCCTTGCAACAAAATGTGTCACCGAATTCGTATCAACATAATAGAACGCAGGAGCAAAAAGTAGTTTTTTATCATTGACCGTTGACTCTATAGAACCGAGATAGACATTAGCTCCGCTTTCCGGGTCTAAGGGGTTAAGCCCGGTACTGTAATCATTATCGGGATGCGCATCATATGGCCCGTTATTACAGGAGTACAAAGCTGTAGCAGCCACTAAAATCAAAGCAGTTCCAACCAGAAGTTTTTTCATAGCACTATATTACAGCTATAAAGATAATAATCCGCGGATAAAATCAAAATACCGAAATTATTTCTCAATCGTTTTTTTTGTATCCAGGAGGCTGATATTCAATTCGTCCAGTTGCTTTTGGTCTACAAAGGAAGGTGCATCCAGCATCATATCGCGGCCAGCGTTGTTTTTAGGAAAGGCAATGAAGTCCCTGATAGACTCCTGACCGCCCAACAGGGCACAAAGCCTATCGAACCCCAGTGCAATGCCGCCGTGCGGTGGTGCTCCGTACTCGAATGCTCCCAACAGAAACCCAAACTTCTCCAGGGCTTCTTCTTTGTCCATACCCAGTGTTGCAAACATCTTTTCCTGCATATCACGCTGAAAAATACGGATAGACCCCCCACCCACTTCCGTGCCATTCAGCACTATATCGTAGGCATTAGCCTTAATTTCACCGTATTTTTCCGGTATGCCCAGCCAACCGGCATGATCCGGTATGGGCGATGTAAACGGATGGTGTTTGGCCACCCAACGATTTTCTTCGGCATCATGCTCCAACAACGGGAAATCAGTAACCCATAGCGGCTTGTATACAGCATTGTCGCGCAGGCCCAGGCGATTGCCCATTTCCAGGCGTAGTTCGCTTATAGCCTTACGCGTCAGGTCTTCTGCACCAGCCAATACCAGGATCAAATCCCCTGCATTTGCTGTACAAAATGCAGCCAATTCTTTCTGCCGATCCTCATTCAGAAACTTATCTATGCTGCTTTTGAATGTACCATCAGCATTGCATTTTATATAGATGAGGCCCGACATACCGATCTGCGGGCGCTTCACCCACTCAGTCAGTTCGTCCAGTTGCTTACGGGTGTATTCCGCAGCGCCGGGCACAGTGATGGCCAATACTGCTTCCGCCTCGGTAAATACCTTAAAATCGACACCGTCCAGCGCAGAGCAATTAACAACGCTTTTAGCTTTGCAGTTGTTAATCGTGATATCGAAACGGATATCCGGCTTATCGTTGCCATAACTCCACATAGCTTCCTCCCACGTCATGCGCGGAAAGGGCTCACTAAACTCAAGGCCTTTCACTTCGCTGAAAATATGTTTCATGAGCCCCTCAAAGGTCTGTAGCACATCCTCCTGTTCTACAAAACTCATTTCACAGTCCACCTGGGTAAATTCGGGTTGCCTGTCAGCCCTCAGGTCTTCATCGCGGAAACATTTTACCACCTGGAAGTACCTATCGTAGCCACTAACCATCAAGAGTTGTTTGAAAGTTTGCGGACTTTGTGGCAACGCATAGAACTGGTTGGGGTTCATGCGTGAAGGCACAATGAAATCGCGGGCACCTTCCGGGGTAGATTTTATGAGGAAAGGTGTTTCAATTTCCATAAAACCCAAAGTGTCCAGGTAGTTCCTTACTGCCCTGTTTACTTTATACCTCAGTTCCATGTTGCGGCGCAAGGGTGCACGCCTTAAATCGAGGTACCGGTATTTCATCAACAGTTCATCGCCGCCATCTGTGTCCTCCTCAATAGTAAACGGAGGCACAGCAGATTTATTAAGAATCTTATATTCAGTTACTTCTATTTCGATTTCCCCGGTTGGGATTTTTGGATTCTTATTGCTACGCTCCAGTACTGTACCTGTAGCTTGTATCACAAATTCACGGCCCAGGGGTGTATTATCCAAAGCGTTATTAAACTTCTCGTTGAACAAAAGTTGTGTAATACCAAAACGGTCGCGCAGGTCAACAAAGGTAATAGCACCAAATTTCCTAACGGTTTGTACCCAACCAGCCAGCACTACCTGCTCATTTACATTGTTAATACGTAACTCACCACACGTATGCGAACGATACATAATATTGATCTTTAAAAACCTGTGCAAGATAACCCTTAATCAACGATTGTTGATAAATCTTGTTAATAATAAATAGGGGAATAACTAACTTCCATTGTCTCTATTATACCCTGACTACTTTTCTATGGTGAAACTAAGTAAAAAGAAAAAGATCCTGATAGGTATAGCTGCTTTTGTACTGGTGGTACTGGTAGTGGCTGGCTATATTATCGCTTACAAATACAAAGACATTATACATAAAGCGCTACCCGAAGCTGTAGCAGATGCTACAGACAGCCTGTACCATATATCTGTAAAAAACGTTTCAATAAACATACTGAACCGGAGTGTAACGCTGAAGGGGGTACACCTGTGGGCAGACAGCGCGGAAGTAGCCCGGCGTGAACGTGATAGTATGGCCAAGCCGATATACCTGGACATACACATACCTAAATTGAAAGTGAGCGGCATAATGTGGGACAAACTGACTGGTGGGGAAGGTTACAGTTGCGGCCTTTTTTCGGTTGTGCGGCCCAAAATAACTATATATAAAACAGACAGCGCCTTGAGTATATACGACACCGCATCGTCTAAACCCCTGAAGCGCGAATTTTCAGCAAGCACCATCCGTGTGACCAATGGCAAAGTGAACTACGCTTTTCGCAACAAAGCCGATACCAACAAGCTGCAGTTTGAACAATGCGATGTAGAACTGAACGACTGGGAGTTAAGCGATGAGAGCCTGGAGGAGCAAAGCCGTTTTCTGCTGGCCGAACAGGGTACTATTGATATTGGCAGCATGTTGTATGCACCAGACAACTTCGATTATAAACTGAGCCTGGCTAAAATCCGCTTCAGTAGCAACGATAACAAGTTTACTGCACGCGACCTGCAACTAAAGCTCAAAATGTCCCAGGAAGAGTTTTTCAGGAAACAGAACATGCAAAAAGAGATTTACGAACTTGATTTCCCTACGCTCGAATTTACAGATATTGACAGGAACAGGCTGATGAGTAAAGGAGAATTGCACGTATCGGCCGTACACCTGAACCAAAGCAAGATAAAGATACTGATGAACCGCAAGCTGCCCCCTAACACGAAAAGCAAACTGGGCAAATACCCTAATCAACTACTACGAAAACTGAAACTGCCCGTATATGTGAAGACGCTGAAGGTGCATAAGGGAGATGTCACCTATTCGGAAATTGTGGAAAAAACAGACCAAACAGGCAGCATCCACTTTAGCAACGTTGGTGGTACGGCTTCGAATATCACCAACATTCCTGCCCTGGTAGAAAAAGATAAGTACTGTGTCGTGAAACTGGAAGGGAAGTTCAGCAAGTATACCAACACCCATGCCACTTTCCGGTTTCTGCTGGATGACCCCAAAGGGGGCTTCAGCGTTGAAGCGCGGATGGGCACCTTACAAGCCAGGCAAATCAACGAACAGACAAAAGCGTTCGCTTCTATCGAGGTAAAGTCGTTAAACATGAAGAACATGCATGTACAACTGGCAGGTGATGAAAGGCAAGCGAGCGGTAACTTTACCATGAGATATAGTAACCTGGGCATACGGATACTGAAGAAGCCCGAAGATGTTGAAGATGGGAAACGCAAAAAAGGACTCTTAACGTTCATTGCCAACAACATGGTAATATATTCTAACAATCCAATGCCTGGCGAGGATGTAAGGCATGTTGAAATACAGGTGGACAGGGATGAGTTGAAATCGTTCTTCAACCTGATATGGAAAAACATCTTACAAGGTGTGCAAAACACAGCAATCCGCGACCTGGAGGTGATAGACTGGATAAAAAACAATGAAGAGGAAGCTAAGGATAACCAGACGCAGATACGCGAGTTCTTCACCAGGGACAAGGAAAAAGCAAAGGAGAGAAAGCAGCGGAGGAAAGAACGAGAAAAAGAAAGGGAACAAGATCAATGATCTCATTCCCTTTCAGACGAATTACATAACCGGCTATCGGTTATAATTCAGTCCCATATTGAATAACATAAACGCCCATTTATCAGCCTGCTCCTGTATTATCATAGAAGTAGGCTTACCAGCTCCGTGACCGGCTTTGGTTTCTATCCTGATTAGTGTCGGCTTATCGCAGCCCTGAGCAGCCTGCAGGGCAGCGGCAAACTTGAATGAATGCGCCGGCACCACCCTATCATCGTGGTCGGCGGTGGTAACCATAGTAGCCGGGTAACATGTACCCTCTTTCACATTGTGTACAGGAGAATATTTCAAAAGGTATTTGAACATATCTTCGCTTTCGTCGGCCGTACCATAGTCGTACGCCCAGCCCGCACCGGCGGTAAATTTGTGATAACGCAGCATATCCAACACGCCCACTGCGGGAAAGCAGACTTTAAATAATTCCGGGCGTTGTGTCATACACGCCCCTACCAATAGCCCGCCGTTAGACCCACCAGCAATAGCCAGGTAATCCGTAGACGTATATTTCTCGTCTATAAGATATTGAGCGGCAGAAATGAAGTCATTGAATACATTTTGCTTCTGCATTTTTGTACCCATATTATGCCAGTCGTCGCCATACTCGCCGCCACCGCGTAGGTTGGCTACAGCATATACGCCACCATTTTCCATAAACACCAGGTTGCTAATGCTGAAGGATGGTGTAAGGCTGACATTGAATCCACCATACCCATATAATAATACCGGGTTTTTACCTGTAAGTTTCAACCCTTTTTTATACGTGATGATCATAGGCACCTGAGTTCCATCGGGGTACGAAGAATAAAACACCTGCTTAGTTTCGTACTGCTCAGGATCGAAGTTTACACCTGACTTTTTATACAATTCCGACTTACCGGTTTTTATGTCGTACTTGAAGATTGTGGGCGGGTATACATAGGATGTGAAGCTGTAATACAATTCTTTCTCTTCCTTTTTGCCACCAAACCCTGAAGCAGTGCCAAGACCCGGCAATGCTACCACATCCAGTTCCTGTCCGTTCAGGTCGTATTGGCGCACCTCAGATGTAGCATCTTTCAGATAAGTAACGAACAACCGACCACCGGCACTGGCTACATTCATGGGGTATTGGCTTTGAGGGATGAGCGGTTGCCAATTATTCATAGCCGGCCTGTCTGCTTCTGTAACGGCCACGCGCCTGTTGGGCGCACCGTCGTTGGTCAGTATATACAGTTTACCATCCTCAGCATACACCACTTCGTGTTCTGATTCAAACCCTGTAACCATCGGCACTATCGGCAAATTGCCCTCTTTAAGTGATTGCAGGTATAATTCATTTCCATAAGTAGCATTGGCTGCAGAAATAACCAGGTATTGCTGGTCTTCCGTTACATACCCGCCTATATAACGACGGGGCGTTTCTGTGCCACCAAACACCAATTTATCGGAGCTTTGAGGGGTGCCCAGTTTGTGGAAGAATAATTTATGATGTTGTGTTTTACCGGACAACTGGCTACCTTCTTTTGGCTTGTCGTAGCTGCTGTAGTAAAAACCTTCGTTATTCTTCCACGACAGCCCGCTGAACTTGACATCTATCAACGTATCGTCAAGCATCGTCTTTGTCTTCGTTTCCAGTACTATCACCTTCCGCCAGTCTGAGCCGCCCTCAGATACCTGGTAAGCGCACAAAGAGCCATCTTTGGAAAAGCTGATACCCGCCAGTGACGTAGTGCCGTCTTTTGAAAACTTATTAGGATCGAGAAATACCTCAGGCTGCCCACTACCCTTCTGCCTGTACAGAACGTACTGGTTTTGCAGACCGTCATTCTTATAGAAATAAGTATAGTCGCCTTCTTTGAACGGGGCACTGTATTTTTCATAGTTCCATAGTTCTGTCAGCCGCTTTTTGATGGCGTCGCGGAAAGGGATTTTTGCCAGGTAATCCTGCGTCACCTTGTTCTGGCGTTCTACCCAGTCTTTCGTTTCCTCCGACAGGTCATCTTCCAGCCAACGGTAAGGGTCATTCACCTTTGTACCAAAATAGATATCGCCGTCTGCCGTTTTTTTCGTCTCAGGGTATTTACCCTTAAAAGCCGCTTTCTCCTGTGCGTTCATATTCATTGCCCATAATAACATCAGGGTGCAAATTGAAACTTTTCTCATTTTGAAAAAGTATTGTTTTTGGAATAATCTCTGAAAAACCGGATTGTAAATTAAGGCTCATTTTACAAACGAGCCTTAAGAACCTTGAAAATACCCTGAAAAATCACGCATATGGCTTTTACTACGGTATTTATTAACAAAAATCATACATGGGATATGCGACAAAGGGTATTACTTTTGTATGATGCCTTATGGCTATAAATGATTGTTTCTGAGACGGTTCCTTAAAATATTACAATATGTAGCGATTGGCCTTATCAGCCTGGTATTGCTGGTAGTGCTGCTGCTGAACCTGACCGCGGTACAAAACTATGCAACAAAACAAGTAGCGCAAAGGCTGTCTGCGCAACTCAAAACCAATATCAGCATCAGGCATGTGCGGCTGGACTTTTTGAATCAACTGAAAATAGAAGGGGTATATATAGCCGACAGGCAGAACGATACCCTGTTGTATGCTGGTGCAATACATTTCCGCATTACAGATTGGTTTATCTTCAGGAAGGATAAACCTGTCATTAAATACATTGGGCTGCACGATGCGTATGCCAACCTGTACCGTACAGAGAAATCAGACGAATGGAATTACCAGTTTATTATCGATGGTTTCAGCAGTAGCGAAAAGAAGCCATCAAAACAGGAAGGCAGCACTATAGACATTGACCTGAAAGAAGTAGACCTGGGTAACGTCCGGTTTTACATGGATGACGCATGGGTGGGCAGCGACCTGGATTTCGAGGTCGGTGATTTTCATATTGACGCCGATAAAATTGATCTTAAAGAGAAAAAAATAGAGATAAACAACATTAGTGCCACCGCAGCCAGGATAATATTGCGCGATTACGAGGGCGGAAGGCCACCTAAACCTAAAAGCAGCACCCCCAAACCCATTGACACCACAGCATTTAACTCGGGCAAGTATGATATTAAGGTATCAGAAGTAGAATTGGACGGTTGCTATTTCAGCTTTGACCATATTGCCAGGGAACCTTTACCCGGCGAATTTGACCCTGCTCACATCCGTGTGAGTAATATTAATATTGACATCGACGACGTTCATGTTAATGCAGACACCCTTACGGCCAAACTCAATAAACTGTCGGCCAAAGAACGTAGCGGGCTTGTGGTAAAGAAACTGAAAGCAGATGTGAGGGTATCTCCTACAGAATCCGTATGTAAAAACCTGTATCTGGAGACCAACAACAGCAAGCTTCAGAATTATTATGCAATGCACTACGACCGTTTTCCTGATTTCCTGGATTACATCAATAAAGTAGTGATGGTCGTGAACCTGGAACAATCGAAAGTGGACATAAAGGACATCGCCTACTTTGCACCGGTGCTCAGAGAATATCCCGCTGTTGTTAGTCTTTCCGGCTATGCAAAGGGCACCGTAGCAGATATTGAAGGTAAAAACCTGTACCTGAATGACGGGCTGACCACCATAAAGGGCAACCTGACTATGGAAGGCTTGCCGGACATTGACAATACATTTATCTACTATTACGGTGGAGAGTTGTTTACCAGCGGAGATGGGTTAAGCAGGTACGCACCTTCGCTGAAGCACAATGAAGCCATAGATATTAACGCCATTACCAGGGCGCACTTTAAGGGCGATTTCAGGGGATATATCAACAACTTTGTTGTGAACGGGACTATCAACAGCAACCTGGGTACCATAGCCTCTGACGTATCAATGAAAATGCCGGGCGGTAATACCACAGTTTTCGAGGGTGACGTGCGCGTAAATGATCTGCAACTGGGCGGACTGCTGCGCCAACCGGACCTTGGAGCAATAACACTAAAAGGTGCCATCAATGGCAAGCTGGCGAAAGACGGCACTGTTGTAGATTTTAACACCACTGTTGACAAGATAGAATACAGGGGATATGCATATACAGGTATCGTAGCCGACGGCAAACTCGAAAAAGAAAAATTCACAGGTGACCTGTTGATAGCTGATTCCAATATCGCGATGGGTTTCTATGGCGTAGCAGATTTCAGCGGCGACCGTATAAAAATAAACGCAAAAGCCAACCTGCTGCAAAGCGACCTGACAGCATTGAAACTGGTGAAGAACGACCAGGTAAACCTTGTGGCTGACTTTGACCTGGACTGGGAAGGCACGAGCATAGACGACTTCACTGGCTACGCAAAGCTTTATAATATCGACCTGAGGCGGAACAACCACAGACTGGATGTCGACTCGGTATACATACTGGCAACAGAAACCGAAGGCGGTCTAAAGCAGATGTCGGTACAGAGTAATGCCTTTTCTGCCAAAATGGAAGGCAAGTATGAATTAAGTACGCTACCGCTATCACTGCAATACTATGTAGCCGGCTATGTACCTAATTATATTAACACCCCAGGCAAAGCTGCACCTGAGCAGGATATTACCTTCGAAATCATTACACACGACCTGGACAGCCTCTTCGGGGTATTGGCGCCGTCAGTATCAGGTTTTAACAATGCCGTAGTAAAAGGGAAATTGAACACGCTCAATCAAGTGCTCGAGTTGAATGCAGACATTACTTCGGGCACGGTGAATGGCATCACGTTAAAAAATACGACAGTCGTAGCCAAAGGCAATTTTAAGACGCTGACGCTTAATGCTGATGCAGGGCGTGTCGTCTTCCCTGACACCTCTATGAACGGCACTATAAAGATTAATACAACCCTGGGCGGCGATAAAATAGCATTCAACATCACTACGACATCACGAAATGCGTTTGGCGATGCCATCATCAGGGGGCAAGCCGTTGCGTATGGAGATACGCTTGAAGGATCGTTCCTGCCCTCTGAATTTTATATGAACGAGAAGAAATGGGACATAGCCGGCGGCAATAAGATAATATTCACCGACGGGTACCTTTCTGTAGATGATCTTTTTATACAATCGGGCAAGGAAAGAATCAGTGTACAATCAGAGAACAACGGATTGCTGCAAAGAATTGTAGTGCAGGTAAGCGACCTGGATGCATCGGAGATAGCAGATGTAAGCGGTTTCTCCGAGTTTGACACCAAAGGCAGTATCAACGGTGACATTAAAGTAGACAATATCTTCACCGCCCTTAAGGTAACCAGCAACATAAAAGCCACCGGGGTAGTTCTCGGCAGTGACACAATTGGCAACATCAATATAGCCGGTTATTACGACGACACCAAAAAAGTGGTGGTGCTGGACCCTGCTACCGGTATATTTTATCACGACAGGGCATTAACAGTTACCGGAAAACTATCTTTCGACAGTTCCTCTTCGCAATCGATTGACGCTGAAATCAACATGAACCGTACCAGTCTGTCACTCTTAAATCCATTGCTGGTAGGGTATGTAAGTAATATACATGGCACACTGGATGGAAGAATAACCATTAAAGGCACTTCGGATGCACCAGATATTGGCGGCAGGATACAACTGGACAATGTCGGCCTTCATATCGATTTTCTGGGTACCGACTATGCAATACCTAAGGGAGTCATTGCTGTGAACAACGACGAAATAGACCTGGCCGATATCACAGTATACGACCGTTTTCAGAACACAGCCCGCCTGACAGGAGGGATACGCCACAAAAACCTAAAAAAGATGAACCTGAATATCAGGGCCTCATCTGCCAGGTTCGAAGTAATAGATTTGAAGTCAAACGAAAACGAATTATTTTACGGCAACCTCGTGGCAGGATTTGAAGGCTTGAGCGTAACAGGGCCGCTGGACGACATCAGTATGCGGATAACTAAAGCCAAACCCGCACAGAAGTCGCATCTGTACCTGCCTATCAGCACCAGTTCAAATGACCTGGGTGCATATAGCTATATCAGCTTTAAACAAACCGGGGACTCAAATAAAGCCGTGGCCAAAAAAGAGGCGAGCAAACTAAGTATTCATATAGACGCTATACTAACACCGCTGGCAGAGATAACGATGATAATGGACCCATCTACGGGGGACGCCATTAACGCAAAAGGCAGCGGTAATATCACCATGGATATACCCCCTAACAACGACATACGTATGTATGGCAATTACTCTATTACAGACGGCAACTACACCTTCACTCTACCCCAGTTATTCTTCAAGCGGAAATTCCTGCTGCAGGATGGTAGCCTGATACAATTTGTAGGGCCAATTGACAACACGCAGCTAAGCGTAGTGGGTATATACCAAACCAAAGCACGGCTGTACGATCTGCTGGATGCCAAGGAAAAAGCCCTGATAGAGGACCTGGGACAACGGGAGGCCACACAGGCTAAGATATCGCGGGATGTTGACGTGATACTGAACATGCAAGGCAGCCTGGGCACGCCGGAATTGAACTTCAAATTAGAACTGCCCGACCAGAGCGCGGTAGGTACTATAGCATACAAAAAGCTGGAACTGGTAAACCAGAATGAAAGAGAGCGGTTTAACCAGGTGGCGTCCCTGTTGTTAGTGAATGCTTTCATACCTGCAGAGGGCAACTTTGGTGGGGCTTCTGCCGGTGTGGTAAACAACATTAGTGATATCTTTTCAGGCACTGCATCTTCACAACTCACTAACCTGGTAAACAGGTTGACGGGCAACGATAATATCTCCATCAACCTGAAGTACCAGAACTACAGCTTTAACCAAACGGGCGCAATGGATGGTTCAGCTACACGCAGCGCGTTATCGCTGGGATATTCTCAAAACCTATTCAAAGACCGGCTTACAGTAGAGGTAGGTAGTTCAGTAGACTGGGGGAAACCTACATCCAGCAACAGTAGCGGCAGTAACTTTAACCCCGTGGGTGACTTCCGCCTGCAGTACCTGATCAAAGAAGGCAGCAACTTCAGGGGTAATATATTCAGAACCAGCAGCTATGATGTATTGGCCGATCAGAACATTACACGCGGTGGATTCGGTTTATCCTACCGGAAATCATTTGACGGCCTGAGAGATTTATTCGGAAAGACAACTGAAGAACGCAAAAGAGAAGTAGAGGAAAAACTGTCTGACACGTCAGCAGCGGGTGGTACGCAATAGCTTACCGTGCGCTTACCCGCTCACAGTATTGCTCCAGCATCTGCGCAATAGCATCCCAACCAAAACTTGAACGAATAACCTCCGCACCTCTGTGTCCTACCGTAATACGCTTTTCTTCGCTTGACAACAGCTCTATTACAGAGTTGGCAAATGCTATTGGGTCAGTCTGCATAATCGCTCCTTCCCCACTCTGTATGCCCAACCCTTTGAAACCTATATTCGAGCACACTACAGGTACACCCATAGCCATTGCTTCCAGTACCTTGTTTTGCGTACCGGCACCAAAACGTAGAGGGGCTACTACTACGCTGGCGTCGTTGTACACAGCCGCCAGGTCAGGAATAAAGCCGGTAACTTTTACATTGTCAGAAGCAAGCTGCAACACTTTCTTCACAGGTCGCTGCCCCGCAATAATGCATTGCGTAGCGGGATAGCTCTTAAGAATATGGGGAAATATATCCTGAACGAAATACTGTACTGCGTCTACATTGGGTGCATAGTCCATATTGCCGGTAAACAGCAAAATATTGTTGTGGCTATAGTCGTGCCCACCTGACTTAAACGTATCAAGGTCTACTCCATTGGGCAGCAAGTGGACATTATTAATGCCTTGCTTTGTTTCCAGGTATTCTTTGTCTTCAGGAGAACAAACCAGTGAGAGATCGTATTCTTTCATGATCTGTTCGTACCCGAGCAGTCGTTTGTATTCTATTCCGTTAAACAGTCTTGTAAGCGGATTGGTTGCTGCTTTTTGCCTGCGTTCCCAATACATGGAGAAGGCATCGGGCATATCCAATATACGCGGGATGTTCTTGTTCGCCGCGAGGTAAGGCGACATACGCAGATGCTGCACATGTACAGCATCAAATTCATCAGCTTGCAAAACTTGTTGCAGTTTATCACGCATTGTAGCCGACTGAAAATACAGTACCTGCAAAGGCGTCTCCGTCCACAATGCCTGCAGGCAGTTCAATGCCGACCTCCACTTAGGCAAGTACACAAAATGTACTTTACTAAATATCTTTTCCAGTTCCTCCCTGTAGGAAAGGTCCTCTTTTGTTTGGGCAAATGTGAGCAGGTGCAGTTCATGCCTGCTCTTCAGCCTTTTGGCAAGGTTGTATATTTTCAGCTTATCGCCGCGGTATGGCGGATAAGGTGTCCTGTTGGCAAAAAAGAGGATTTTCAATATTCAACGGCTTTGTGAGCAGCTACTACTTCAGTATTTCGTGGCCCAATTTATCACGTTTCGTCTGCAAATAAAACTGGTTATGTGGATTAGGCACTATTTCAAGGGCAACGTTTTCTACGATCTCCAGTCCATAGCCCGACAGGCCGGCCCTCTTGCGGGGGTTGTTGGTCATCAGCCTTATTTTGCTTACTCCAAGGTGCCTCAGTATCTGCGCACCCACGCCATAATCACGCTGGTCGTTCTTAAATCCGAGTGCCAGGTTAGCCTCAACAGTATCTTTACCTTCTTCCTGCAGTTTGTAAGCCTTCAATTTATTCATCAGGCCTATGCCTCTGCCTTCCTGGTTCATATACAGCACTACGCCTTTGCCTTCACGCTCCACCATTTCCATCGCTTTCTGCAGTTGGTCGCCACAATCGCAACGTAGGGAGTGCATGATATCGCCTGTAAAGCAAGAGCTGTGCACCCTGACCAATACCGGCTCATCCTTTTCCCACTCACCCTTTTTTAGTGCCAGGTGGTGCTCACCGGTAGATGTCTGGCGGAATGCCACCAATTCGAAATCACCATGACGTGTAGGAAGTTGTACCCTCACCTCCTCTTCTATCAGGCTTTCATTTTTCAGCCTGTATTCTATCAGGTCTTTTATAGAGATTATCTTCAGGTCGAACTTCTTAGCGATGTCCATGAGCTGTGGCAGCCTGGCCATAGTACCGTCATCGTTCATTATCTCAACTAGTACGCCCGCTGGTTCGAAACCTGCAAGGCGCGCCAGATCAACTGTAGCTTCTGTATGTCCTGCTCTTCTTAGTACGCCGGCAGATTTTGCCCGTAGAGGGAATATATGGCCCGGGCGGCCGAGGTCCCCCGGTTTTGTATCAGGATTGATCAACGCCTGCACTGTCTGAGCCCGGTCGTGTGCAGAAATGCCGGTCGTGCAGCCATGGCCGATCAAGTCTACTGAAACTGTAAAAGGAGTCTGATGCAAAACGGTGTTGTTTTCCACCATGAGGTTCAATTTCAGTTCATCACAGCGCTCTTCAGTAAGAGGGGCGCAAATCAGGCCACGGCCAAACTTCGACATGAAATTAATGATCTCAGGTGTCACATTGGCAGCCGCGGTTATAAAATCACCTTCATTCTCGCGGTCTTCATCGTCCACTACTATCAGCAGTTTTCCTTTCTTCAAATCCTCAATGGCGGACTCAATTGTATCTAACATAAAGCAATGTATCTATGTACTGCAAAGTTACTGCTAATTCTATGCCGAAAGCGAATAAAATGGTACTAATAGGTAAATACAGCTATTAGAAAGGGTTATACTGCAGACCAATTGGATGCTGTCTCCGCCTTATTATGGTCCGTCCAATAATGTTGTTTGCCGTAAACCAACTACTTATGCTTTATTATACCTATATGAAGTCATATAAAGGCTGATATAAAAGGCTTATTTTTACGGACTTAGCAAAATTAATGGACAGACCCGGGCATATCATACTCACAGTAACCAACGACCTGAATTATGACCAGCGCATGATACGCATCTGTACATCATTGGTGGCGGCAGGATACAAAGTGACATTGATTGGCTTCAAACGAAAAAACAGCAAACCGCTGACAGAACGTCCGTATGCCCAGGTGAGGATACCCATATTAGCGGAACAGGGGAAACTGCTGTACGGCGGGTATTGGGTGATGTTATTTTTCTATATTTTATTTAAGCGATGCGATGCA